>PDSD01000063.1 GCA_002748325.1 Arachnia propionica
CCATCGGGCAGCCCCGCCTCTTGGTACAGCCGAGCAATAATCAACGACGCCGTTGGCACTGTGACTGCGGGCTTAAGCAAGAACGCGTTTCCGGCCGCAATAGCGATCGGATGCATCCAGAGGGGAACCATCGCCGGAAAGTTAAACGGGGTCACACCCGCCACCACGCCTACCGGCTGGCGAATCGAGTGAATGTCAACACCGGTGGAGACGTCGTAGGAGTACTCGCCCTTGAGCGCCGCGTTTATGCCGCAAGCAAAATCGAGAGTCTCACGACCTCGTTGAATCTCACCCAATGCGTCGGAGTAGTCCTTGCCGTGCTCGTTGACGATTGCGCGGGCAATCTCATCGGAGTTGTCTAGTACTAGCTGGCGCATCTTGTACATGATGGCGGTGCGTTTGGTCAGCGAGAACTTGGCCCATTCGCGCTGCGCCTCCCTGGCTACGCCGACCGCATAGTCAAGGTCAGCCTTACTGGCGCATAGCACCTCGCCGATGGTCTCGCCGCTAGCAGGATTTTCAATCGGAAGCCGCTGTTCCGGTTTCCCCTCATATAACTCGCCACGAATCCACTGCATAACAGTGTTCATAAGACTCTCCTAGTTACGTCATTGTCTCTGCACCGGCGAAAGCCGACCGTTATTTGTCTAGACATTAGCAGGGCGTAGTGCGATTTGCTAACTACCGTTGTCATTCGTCAAAGGTTGTTTGGGCATCAACCGCAGCGACTAAATGCCAGCTGCCATCAGCGGCAGCGGCGACGATAGCATCGTCTACCTCAGCAGCCGCCCAACCGTCCCCTGCGCAGGGGCCGTACTGCTTGTGTTCTAAGACGCCCTTGACGAATAGTGAAGCTTCAACAGCCTTCAGATCATCAAAACCCATCGAGGTACCTGCCCCAGGCTGAAAGCGTGAAAAATCGGGGAACTGTGGCCCAGCCATCGCATTGACATATCCCTGTAGCGGCCCGTTATCGCGTCCGATACAGGCCTGGAGATGATTCAGATCCTCAAAATTCCAGCGCAGCGACCCTTCGGTGCCGTAGACCTCGACGATGTACTCAGCTCGCGGCCCAACTGCCACCCGTGAAGCCTCCATCGTGAGCCGGGCTCCAGACTCCATAGCTCCAATTACCGCTACATAGTCGTCATTTCCGACAGGCCCCAGCTCATCCGAGATCTCCCAGCCGACGTGCCCCACTCCCTCTTTTAGCGGCTTGGGGCGTTGGTCGATGAAGAGATCAGTCATCGCAGACACCGCAGCTATCCTCTCGCGCAACAGGTACGAGATCAGATCGGCGCCATGCCCCAGCAGGTCTAATACGATGCCCGCACCGGCCCTTTCCGGGTCAAAACGCCAAGTCAGCGGCCCGCTCGGATCTGAGGCGTAGTCGGCAATCAACCAGACGCGCGCGTTAGTGATTCGCCCTATTTTTCCGTCGGCTATCAGTGATCGGGCGTATTGAATGGCAGGCGCGTGCCGATAGTTGAAACCAACCGAGGTGATCAGACCGGCAGTGGCTGCCCCCTTAGCGATGTCCCGCGACTGGCTGGCACTGATGCCCATGGGCTTCTCGATCCAAAACGGCTTGCCAGCCTCGACTGCGGCCATTGCTATCTCATGGTGTAGGTAGTTTGGCGAACAGATCGACACGATGTCCACCGCCGGGTCATTGACGACCTCACGATAGTCTGCGCTGGCTCGCTCAAACCCAAGCGCTTTCGTCGCGAATTCCTGGTTGCCTGGCAGCGGGTCGGCAGCCGCGATCAGCCGAACATCGGCAGCAATCTCTGGAAATTTCTCTGCTAGTTGCTTGTAGGAGCGTGTGTGCAACCTGCCCATCCAGCCGAGCGAAATGACCCCCACACCCAAAGTTGGACGAACCATCTGATTCCCTTTCGATATTTGCCGGTAAAACCTGCACGGTGAGACCCGTTTCACCGACATTGCCACCGCTACAGGTAGTGCCGTTGCGCAGCCTTGTTTTGCTCATACCATTCACGGGCGGTTTGGGTTGAGCTGATTCTGGAGACCTCCGAGACCGGAACATCCCACCAGCTTGATCCCGGCGGATTCGGCCCGTACAGATCGGTCTCGATGTGAATCATCACGGGAACCTCATCTGCAGTGGCGGACGCATATGCCTGGCGGAACTCGGCCACCGACTTAACTCGGTACACCTTCAGCCCCCAGGATTCGGCGTTAGCAGCGATGTCCACCGGCAGAATCTCGCCTTCGGCATTGTGCGCAGCGCCGTCGCCGGAGCGGAAGCGGGTGCCGAAGCGCTGCGACCCGTGCGACTGCGACAATGCGCCAATCGAGGCAAAGCCATAGTTCTGCAGCAGCACTATGATCACCTTCAGGCGCTCTTGGACGATGGTCGCCAACTCCATTGGCAGCATCTGATAAGTGCCATCGCCCACGATGGCGACCACCTCAGCGTCTGGTCGTGCCAGCTTGACTCCCATCGACGCCGGAATCTCGTAGCCCATGCAGGAGAACGCATACTCGACGTGGTATTGATCCGGGTTTTCGGCACGCCATAGGCATTGCAAGTCACCCGGCATAGATCCTGCCGCATTGATCAGCACGTCGCTTGGCTTCATCAGTTCATTGAGCGCACCGAACACCTCGGTCTGCGCTGGCAGCGGGGCATTGCCGCGGTGATAGCACTCATCGGTTGCGCGCTGCCAGTCTGCTCGCAGCTCGGCGATCTTGGCGGTATAGGCGGCAGCAACGTGATAATCCGCCAGTTCGTGAGTCAGCGCCACCAGCGCCTCTCGGGCGTCGGCGACCACCATTTCTGCGGCGTGTTTGGCGGCGTCAAAAGCGCCGACATTGATGTTGACGAACCTGACACCCGGGTTCTTGAACTGGGTATGCGAAGCGGTGGTGAAATCCGAATAGCGAGTGCCGATACCGATCACGACGTCGGCTTCATCGGCCAGCGCATTTGCCGAGGCCGCACCGGTGGAGCCAACGCCACCAACGGAACCCGGATGCTCAGCGTTAATCGCACCCTTGCCCGCCTGGGTGTCTGCGACCGGGATACCGGTGGCCGAAGCGAAGGCACGCAGCTGCTCGGCCGCCCCGGAATAGACGGTCCCGCCGCCAGCTACGATGAGCGGTTTGGCCGCACCGCGAATGATCTCGACGGCCCGCTGCAGCGCGGCGGGTTCGGGTACTGGGCGGCGAATGTGCCACACCCGCCGCGCGAACATGGCCTCGGGAAACTCGTAGGACTCCGCCTGCACATCTTGGGGTAACGCGATTACGACCGCGCCCGTATCCGCCGGATCGGTCAACACCCGCATGGCGGCCAGCAGCGACGGCAGCAGCTGCTCTGGGCGCTCGATCCGATCAAAGAACCTAGCCACCGGACGGAAACAGTCAGTGGCGGCCGTCATCGGCGAGACCGGATCCTCGACCTGCTGCAACACCGGATCCGGGATCCGGTTGGCAAACTGATCGGAGGGAAAGAGCAACACCGGCAACCTGTTGGTGGTCGCTAGCGCCGCACCCGTCACCATATTGAGCGACCCTGGGCCAATAGATGCGGTGCAGAGATAGGTTTGCAGCCGGTTCGTCGTCTTAGCGAAGGCCGCTGCGGCGTTGACCATGCCTTGTTCGTTGCGGGGCATGATGTACGGCATCGACCCACCGTCGGGGGTTGGGTCGATCTCGTTTTGCAATATGGCCTGCCCGATGCCAGCGACATTGCCGTGCCCGAAGATACCGAACGCCCCGGCGATCAGCCGTTGCTGCTGTGAGTCCCGCTCGGAGAATTGGTTTACCAAGAAGCGAATGATCGCTTGACCAACTGTCAGTCGGATGGTGTTCATAGGGTTACTCCTACGGGTTCATCGGGGTCATTGGGAGCCTGGGGTCGATCTCGGCGTCCGCCCAGGTTTCGCGTACCCAAGTGAACTGCGGATCGTCGGTCATCAGCCATACCGAATCCTCGGCCGGCCCGGCCATGACGTTCAGGTAATACAGGTCATATCCGGGGGCAGCGACGGAGGGGCCGTGATAGCCATGGGGCATCGTCACGACATCCCGCGAGTGCACCTCAGCACATACATCGATTGGCTTGCCCGGAGACGAATAAATGCGTTGCAATGCCATGCCGGTTGTGCCGTTGGCGGCGGGTCGGATCTCGTAGTAGTAGATCTCCTCCAGCACCCGCTCGGTTTCGTTGTGTTCGTCGTGTTTATGCGGCGGGTAGGACGACCAGTTGCCACCTGGCGTCAAGACCTCGCAGGCCAACAGATGCGATGTCGCAACTTGGTTGCCGAGCGCGTAGTTGTTCACCTGCCGAGAGCAGTTGCCGCTGCCACGCAAGGTGGTTACCACCTCGCTGCGCTCGCAGTAGCGCACGGGCAGGTCTACGGTGGCCTTGGCTGCGGGGAGCGCGAACCGTCCCCCGCTGGCGCTGGTGATCGTGAAGTCGGTGTTGCGCGGCAGGTAGAGATAGTCGGTGATATCGGTCCAAACGTCACGACGCCCGGTCAATTCATAGCGCTCTGTTCCCACCGTGACGACGCAGCCATTCTCAAGGGGCAGCACGAGCAGTTCGGTTGCTCCGGAGGTGAGCTGTTGGCTGCCACCGGGGGGTAGTGCGAGCACTCTGATCGCGCTCCATTCCCAGCCTGCACGTTCCGCACTGACATCTGTCTCGAATTGGCCATGGGCTGTTTCGTTAGCTCGGATCACCTGGGTTTCGTTATTGGTCATGGCACCTCCATAACAGTGTCAACTGCATTAACCGCGTCGCGCGACAGCGCGAATCAGGTACGTTCACTGCCCGAAAACCTCCACTTCGGGCAGAATTTGCGGATGCTTGGCAATGAGCCACTCCACCTCGTCTGCGCTAGGCATCGCGGTTGAGCACTCAAGCCGGGCGGCTACTATGGCACCGGCCGCAGAAGCGAAGGCAATCGTCTTCGCCATGTCCCATCCTTCGAGTAAGCCGTGGCACAAGGCCCCGCCGAAGCCATCCCCCGCACCTAGCCCATTCACTACCTGCACCGGGGTGCCAGGTACGATGATCCGCTCTTTTCTAGTCTTCGCGAGAATTCCGCTGGGACCCTGTTTAACGATGGCCAGCGAGACGCCGCGCGCCAGCAGCGCGTCTGCGGCACGTTCGGGTTCCGACTCGGCCACGGCGATCCGGCATTCCTCTAGGTTCCCGATTGCGATATCTACTCTCGACAGCACATCGGTCACGACACGACGGGCTTGATCTTCGTATTCCCAAAGAGTTCGGCGATAGTCCAGATCCAAGATGGTGACCCCGCTCTTGCGCATGCCGAGAGCATGTTCGTGAGCCGAGCGAGAGGGCTCTTGGGAGAAACCAGTAAGACTGAGCCAAAGCAGCGGCACCTCCCCGACTAGGCCAGGAACGTCGGTGGGCTCAAGTTCCATGTCTGGGGCGGTGGGTTGACGATAGAAGTACAAGGGGAAATTGTCTGGTGGAAACAACTCACAGAAGGTGACGGGGGTGTGAAAACGCTCGTTGGTGACAACGTAGTCAGCACTCACCCCTAATCGTTGGAGCTCCGCCCGCACAAACCGGCCAAACGGGTCATCGCCAACCCCGGTGACGACTGCGCTGCGCCGACCATATCTGGCAGCTGCTACCGCGACATTGGTTGGGGAGCCCCCGAGATACTTGCCGAAGGTTTCTACGTCCTCAAGACCGACCCCAGTTTGACGCGGATAGAGATCAACTCCACAGCGCCCCATGCATAAGAGATCCAGGTCTGTAGCGGCCACGGCACCACCTCTCAAATGCGTCTTGCTCCAGTCTGCCCAACATAGCAACCGAGGTCAATGTGCTGACAATACAGGACCTCTTTCACGCGGTATCGTAATAACCTAACGACCTTGGGAGGGTTCAAAAAAACTGGCCATCGCAAGGGGGAGGTAACAATGGACAGTACATATGCGCCGAGCATTGCCATAGATCGAGCCTCGAACGAACCTCTTTACCGGCAGATCGCGCGCCCCATCGAAGAAGCGATACTGTCGGGCGAGCTGCCAGCCGGGGCCATGATCGAGGACGAGGTCTCGATGGCAAACCGGCTGCATGTGGCGAGGCCCACAGCTAGGCGCGCCATGCAAGAACTGGTAAACCGCGGGCTGCTGACCAGGCGGCGCGGAGTTGGGACCAGGGTCACTCCCCCTCATGTGCATCGCCCGATGAAACTATCGTCGCTTAATGAAGACCTAACTGCGGCAGGCTTTAACCCAACTACCCGGGTGCTCAACTACTTGGTGCGGGAAGCGACAACGGAAGAGGCCGACATGTTGGGTTTGCCCGCTGGTGAGGGGGTATTGGCGCTGGAGCGACTTCGCATGGCTGATGACCATCCGTTAGCGCTGTTGACCAACGTGATTCCCCTTGATATCGCCCCAACCTGGAGCGAGCTGGGCAGTCACGGCCTCTACCATTGCCTCAGTGAGCGCGGCGCCAGGGTTGCGTCTGCTCGCCAGGTGATCGGCGCTCGTAGAGCAAGCGAGTCGGAGGCAGAGATCTTGGACGAGGATCTCGACGCGCCCCTACTCACCATGGAGCGAATCGGCAGCACCGAGGATGGTCGCACCATTGAGATAGGACGTCACGTGTACCGCCCCAGCATTTACTCCTTCCACTTCACCTTGTTCGCTACCTAGGATTTGTCTAGACATTTACTTGACAAGAACTGGGGCGCTCGGGTTAACTCAGCCTTAATAGGCTTCACGGATCGACGTAGATGTCGGCCTCCCCGGAAGGATCGCGATGAACCATATCGAGCACACCTCAGGACCGTTGTTGGCAGCAGCTACTAGCACAAAAACCTGCCTCTGGAACGATTCATCGGATCTTGACGAGTTGCGCCAGTCGATCTCTTTCGGTGGCGTAGGCGCTACCTGCAACCCAGTAATCGCCTACACCACCATCTCGAATCACTTGGACGTGTGGACACCTCGAATCAAGCAGATCGCGGCCGAACACCCTACTTGGGGCGAATCGGCGATTGGCTGGCAGGCTGTCAAGGACATGTCGGTTGAAGCGGCTGCATTGCTCAAACCAATATTTGAAAAGCACAACGGGCGAAATGGTCGTTTGTCGGTTCAAACTGACCCTAGGCTCCACCGTGATGCCAAGGCGCTGGCCGACCAAGCGGTTGAGTTCCACGAACTAGCAGACAATATCGTGGTCAAGATTCCGGCGACTAAGACGGGCATCGAGGCCATTGAGGACGCGACCTACCGGGGCGTCTCTGTCAACGTCACCGTTTCTTTCTCGGTTCCGCAGGCGGTGCACGCGGCCGAAGCGATTGAGCGAGGGCTTGATCGGCGCGCGGCCGATGGTCATGACATTTCCCAGATGGGGCCAGTCGTGACCATCATGGTGGGGCGTCTGGACGACTGGCTCAAGTCGGTGGTCGCCCGCGATGAAATCTTTCTGGACTATTCCGCTCTGGAGTGGGCAGGAATCGCGTGCTTTAAGAACGCTTACCGGATCTTCATGGAGCGAGGCTTCCGGTCGCGCCTGCTTTCAGCCGCATTCCGCAATGTGTATCACTGGGCTGAGTTCGTTGGCGGCGACGTTGTCGTGTCGCCGCCCTTCAAGTGGCAGCAGATCATCAACGGATCCGACTTTGTCCCCGAGGAGCGGATGCAGATTCCGGTTTCTGAGCACTACCTGGAGCAGTTGCGTCGCATCCCGGACTTCGTCCGAGCACACGAACTCGGCGGTATGGTGGTCGAAGAGTTCGAGACCTTCGGCCCGACAGCCAGGACTCTGCGCCAGTTCCTGGCCGCAGACGCCGATCTTGATTCGCTGGTTCGAGACATCCTCGTTTCGGCCCCGTAACACCGAGTCAACCTGAAAGAGATGAATATGTTGCGTATCGCCGTCATTGGAGCCGGTCGAATCGGACAGGTACACGCCGCAACCGTCGCAAATCATCCGGACGCCGAGCTGGTACTGGTTTGCGATCCGGTGATCGCCGCTGCAGAGCGGCTGGCCGCCAAATTCAACGCTCGCGCAGCCGCCGATGCTGCCGAGGCATTTGCTGCTGACGACGTGGATGCGGTCGTCATCGGCTCCCCTACCCCGCTACACCCCGAACACGTTTTGGCGGCGACGCGGGCTGGCAAAGCCGTGTTGTGCGAAAAACCGATCGCCCCTACGGTCGCTTCGGCCCGCGAACTGGCCGACGAGTTGGCGTCCTTCGAACATCCACCGGTCATGGTTGGCTTCCAGCGCCGCTACGATCCGAGCATCGCCAAGGCGCGACAGCTGATCGATGAGGGCGTGATCGGCGAGGTCGAGCAGGTCACTATCACCTCCCGTGATCCTGCCCCGCCGGATGCCGCCTACATGGCCGCCTCTGGCGGCATTTTCGCCGACATGACGATCCACGATTTCGACGAGGCGAGATTCTTTCTCGGTGACATCGCTGCAGTGACCGCGATCGGCCAGAATCTCGACCCGAAGCTAGCCGACTGCGGCGACTTCGATGGGGCGGTTGTGTTGCTGCGTTCTACAACTGGCGCCGCCGCAACGATCACCAACAGCCGTCACTGCGCCACCGGCTACGATCAGCGCATCGAGGTATTCGGCCCGCTCGGCACGCTGAACGTCACAAACCTGAAACCAACAGCTCTTGAGGTGTCTACCAAGCAGGCTTCGGCGGCCCAGGATCCGTATCTCGATTTCTTCCTAGAGCGCTACGCCGAGGCCTACCGTGACGAGCTGACGGCGTTCATCGATGCCATTAACGCCGGCACTCCGATTTGCCCGAACGTCACCGACGGCGTCCAGGCGCTAGTTCTAGCCGAGGCGGCAACCGAGTCCGCCCGCACCGGCGCAACTGTGCAGATTCAAGGAGGAATAAGTTGAAGATCGCTGGAGCCCCCATCTCATGGGGCGTATGTGAAGTACCTGGCTGGGGATACCAAATGACCCCCGAGCGCGTCTTGCAAGAGATGAAAGACATCGGTCTGAGCGCCACCGAGTTCGGCCCGCAGGGTTGGCTACCGGTGGAGCCTGCCGCCCGCGCCGAGGCTGTTTCCAAGTTTGGTCTAAAACCGGTGGGCTCATTCTTCCTGGCAGTAATGCACGACCCGGGCCACGATCCGATTCCCGCCGTTCGCCGCGAGTTGGAAGCGTTTAAGGTCGCCGGTGGCGAGGTGCTGGTGTTGGCTTGCGACTCCGGCCGCGACGGTTACGATGATCGACCGGTGCTTGATGAAGCTGGTTGGTCGACGCTATTTGCCAATCTGGAACGCATCCGCGAGGTCTGCGCCGAAGCCGGCGTTCAAGCCTGTGTCCATCCGCACTGGGGCACCATGATCCAGAACGCCGACGAGGTAGAAAAACTGCTGACCGAGACTAGCGTGGGCCTCTGCCTCGACACCGGGCATCTGCTAGCCGGTGGCGCCGATCCCGTCGAGCTTACGAAGCGCTTCGCTGATCGCATCGTCATCGTGCACGCCAAAGACGTGCGAGCCGACCTGGCAGCCAAGCTACTACCGGGCGAGGTGACCTGGTCGCAGGCGATCAAGCAGGGAGTGTTTACGCCCCTCGGCCAAGGCGATATTGATTTCGCGACGATTGTCGCCGAATTGCAGGCTGTCGGGTTCCAGGGCTATTTCGTGCTCGAACAAGACATCATGTTGGATGAGGAACCAGCCGCCGATGGTGGCCCGATCGGCAACGCGAAGGCCTCCCTGGAGTATCTACAGGGACTCTTGGCTGCCAAGTAGCCTGACATCCGCTCGCGAACTCGCCCCCCATATCCGTACTTTCCCCGAAACGCCACATCCTGTCGTTTCGGGGAAAGTGCTGATTGGCGGCGAGGGTGGGATTCGAACCCACGGAGCGTCTCCGCTCGGCCGCTTTCAAGGCGGCTGCACTAGTCCACTATGCGACCTCGCCACTGCCGCACGGGCAGTGCGTCTAATGGTAGCGGCACAATAGCCTTCATGCCTCCCCAGTCGCCGCTACCGCCCCGCCACGGGCTGCAGGCAGCCTGGGTGCGTACCCCGGACCGGCATCCCACCGACGAACCCCGTTACTCCACCATGCGTGACTTCCTGCTCGCGAAGCTGGGACCTGGCCGCGACGACGTCGACCCGATGCTGGCGGCGGGCGAGTTCGTGGACGCAGCAGGCAAGCCGTGGCGCGGCGACGAGGAGTACCGCCCCAATACGTTTGTCTGGTTTCACCGGCGGCTGCGCCCGGAGGCGGTGGTGCCCGGCGAATTGACGGTGCTGTACCGCGATGAACGCATCGTCGTGGTGGATAAACCGCATTTCCTGAGCTCCATCCCCCGCGGCCGCCACGTGCTGCAAAGCGTGGTGGTTCGGGCGCGCCAACAGCTTGGGCTGCCCGAGCTGTCGGTCGCGCATCGGCTCGACCGCGCCACCGCCGGGGTGCTGTTGCTCACCACTGAGCCGAAGTGGCGGGCACCGT
>PDSD01000064.1 GCA_002748325.1 Arachnia propionica
GGGCCAGCAAGCTGAGCCAGCAGCCAATCTCGCAGTTCGGCGACGCTGGTTGCTTGGGCTTGATCTAGCAGCGTGGCCAGGTGCCACAGGTCACTAAGCATGGCTGCGCCGTGCGCGGCAGCGGTTGGCCCAGTGTTGGCAAGTAGTTTGCTGCCAAGGCTGAGCGTGGGATGCTTCTCGCTCGGCTGGCTGGCCGCGGTCAGCTGCTGCCATATCCCGGTGAGTGCCGTTTCGTCGATGCTGGTCAGGTCATAGCCGAACAGGGGAGTCATGGCCGCCAGCAGCAGGTTCTCGTGGCTGGGGCTGACGATGGCAGTCAAAACGCGAAGCCAATGCGTGGCTGCTGGGCTAGCGAAGATGTTGTCTGCCCCCAGGTATTCGGCCGGGATGCCGTGGGCGTTGAGCGCCGCGACCAGCCGGTGGCCCATCGCGCTGCGGCGCACCAGGATGGCGATATCACTTGGCTGGATTTGGCGCCAGTCGCCGTCGACGATTCGGGCGTACTGATCGGAACCAAGAAGCTGTTGGGTGAGCGCAACCAGGTCGTCGGTGATAGCAGCCTCACGATCATGCTGCGCCGCAGGCAGACTTCGAAGCCACAACCGGTTGGCTAGGTCACCGGCGCGCAGCCGATCGCGATGCACGCACCGGGTAGCTGAAACACTTACCTCTGGCCCGAGCACGGCACCGGAAAACAGCTCGGTGATGCCGTCAATGACCTGCTGGTCGGAGCGATAGTTCGTGGCCAGGCTTTGCCGTTGCGCAAGCCGGGAAGCATCCAGGTAGAGGTCCAGATCGGCGTCGCGGAAGGCGTAGATTGACTGCTTCGGGTCGCCGATCAAGACGCACGGAGTAGTTTCGGTGACGAAAACGTTTCGCAGCACCTCCCATTGGGCGGCATCGGTGTCTTGGAACTCGTCGACGAAGACTGCCCGGAAGCGGCGTCTCAGTTCGGCGATCAATGCTTCACTGCCGTCAGTGGTGACTAGCTCACGTAGCCGATTTACTTGGTCGCTGAAAGTCACGATGCCAGCGGCACGTTTCCTGGCCGTAACGGCTTGCCGTACTTGGTGGCCGAAATTGGCGGCGGCAGAATCGTTTGGCGCGAGCGGCAGCGAGGATTCACAGACCGTCTTACCGATATGCGAGGCGACAGTGAAGGAGAATGGCGGCTCGCTATTTCGGGAACCAGCGAGGTAGGTGTCAGCGATGCTTTGGGAGACGATATCGGCAAGCTCGGTGGCCACCTGCTGTTCATCGTCCCAGTCGCCCAACACCCCTAGCGTTTGCAAGGTGTTACGGCAGAACGAGTGGATAGTTGTGATGGCCGCGGCCTCAAAGCCAGCCAATGCGGCCGAAATGCGCCGAAATGCGCCCTCGGCGTCGCCCAGGCTGAGGTGGCGAGCCAAATCGTCGCTAGGTTGGGTGCCATTGGCCAGGTGCGCTGCTAGCTGATCCTGGGCGACCTGGAGCCGCTGGTAAAGCCGGGAACGCAACTGGTCGGCCGCGCGGTTGGTGAAGGTGATCAGCAGCAGCTCGTTGACGCGGTAGTCGGTTTCGGCGATCATCCGGGCGGCCAGGGTAACGATGGCGTAGGTCTTGCCGGTGCCCGCGCTGGCCTCCAGCAGTAGTGGCCCGGTGGGTAGCTCGCCAAACAGATCGAAGTAAGCCATCAGATCACCGCGTCCAAGATTGGCTGATAGATGGCTTGCGCCCACGCCCCGAAGGCGCCGTGTTCGCTTGCGGGCAGGTCGGGTGGGGCATCCCCCGAGGTGAACAACTCACTGGCTCGGCCGTCATAGAACATTTCCCAATGGGGCGAACGGAACCGCCAGGCAGCTTTGAAGTTCGTTGGCTCAAGATCGAAGCCGCCGTCGCGGGGTCCACGCCGCAGATATTGCAGGGCGGGGCCCTCAGGCAAGGGCAGCAACCGTTGCCGGCCAAGCTGCACGGCCCGAAGTAAGCGTTCTAGTAGGTTTACTGCCTCGTCAGGTGAGGGCGCGCGCAGCCTAAGCTGGGTGGTGTTGGTGCGGCCGTAGCGGCTAGCGGTGCCAATCAGGTGCGCCCGGGCGGGGATGCCAGCTTGTGCCAGCAATAGCAGCTTGGCCCAAGCCGTCAGCAAAACACCGTCCAAGCGGCCAGGGGTGAGTTCTATCAGGGTGTCTTGGTGCACCGTGAGACTGCCGCTCAAGCCCAGCGGCCCTTGCCGCCAACTGAGGCGATGCAACTCGCCAGCAAGCTGGCGTGCCTTGCCTTCGAGTTCGGCCAGCCGGGCGGCGACAACTGCTTGCTCCTCGATAAGCGCCAATCCTGGCTGATTCAGGGCGATGAACTCCCGGGCGCGTTCCAGTTGCACCGCTTCCGGTTGCGTTTTGCCTGCGCGAAGATCCTGCAACAGCCTGTTGCGCACACCCCAGCTGGCCAGGGCGTTCGGTGCCAGCTCAAAGTCGTCTCGCACTGGTTCTTGGCTAAGCAGGCGTAGCCCGTAATGATGCTTCAAGAACTCCCGGGCCGGATCGTGGAAGAACGTGGCCAGCTCGGCGACGGACACTTCGAGCGGAAGCTCGGCCACCGGTAGCCCAAGGGCGGCACGGCGGCGGTCACTGATCGATTCGCCTCGCGCTGCGGGGCCAGCGAGGCTGCGTAGTATTGCCAACGCGTTTTCGTCGAAGCTGGCGGTTTCCCCGCGGAAGTTTGCGGCCGCCCAAGCCACCGGCGGATGAAAATGGAGCCGTGGCGAACCGCACTGCTGGTACAGCCAGGCGACGGTTGCCGGGCACGACGAGCAGTCCCTCGGCCCGGTGCCGGGCTGCGGATCGAGCCCGGCAAAGATCACCAGCGCGCGCTCGGCAAGCTGTAAGTGGGCCAATAGCGTCTGCCTGCGCAGCGTTGCCGGCTGCGGCACCGGCTGGTCGGCGCACACGTCGTCGGGCAGGGTTGCGGCTGGTTGATCGGCGAGGCCCAGCAGGCAAACCACGCGATAGCCAATCGGCAGTTGCTCGCCCGGGGTGAACACCTGGATCGAACCGTTGCCTGCCACCGGGCGTGACGGTTGATTCTGCGCCGCCTGCGCCAGCAGCTGCGCCATCTCGGCCGCGGAAAGCTTAACGGGGTTGGTGTCGTCGCTACTGGGAAGGCCAGCCAGCAGTTCGCGAGTTGCTGCCTCATCTCGTTGGTCACTGCTGCCGAATAGCCGATCCATTGCCTCTGCCAGGACGACGCGCCACTGCGACACCGGCGCGGTCTCAGGGGAGGTGGCCACGAAATGACGCAGCCTGGAGACGACCTCCGCCAGGTTGCCAAGTAGCGGCAATGTTGAATCATCAAAGCCGGTTACCCCAGGATGTGGCAGCCAAGGATCGCCCGGCGGCTGGGCGATTCCGGTGAGTAGCCGTTCCAGCCCCCGCAACCAGGTGTTGCTGCCTAGGCCACTTAGGCCGTAGTCGCTGCGCGTGGCTTGATCGAGGCCCCACCAGATGTTGCTTCGGGTCACGAGTTCGGCTAACTCATCTGGGTCGTCGAAGCCCCAGCGGGGGGCAACAGCGGGGGAGCCGAGCAGTTGTAGTAGCTGGGTGGCGTTGGCGCGGGAGTGCTTCAGACGAAGCAGCTGGAGCAGCGCCTCGGTGACCGGGTTCTGGTTGCGCTGTGGCGGTGGCGGCAGCCGCAGGAACCTCCCGGGGTGCGCGGTGGGGCTCGGGTCTGGGACGAAGGCTGTAGCTAGCAGTGGCCACCATGTCGCCAGCTCGGGTACCACTATGGCCACGTGACGTGGTTCCAGCGACTGATCGGTCTGAAACAGCCGGGTCAGTTCATCGCGCAGTACCTCAACCTGGCGGTTGGCTGAGTAAGCGGCGTGAAAGTCGACGGTTGGCCGGGTGGTCTCGCCGGGCAACTCTTCTCGTGGGGCCGACAACGCTAGCGTCCAATCCGGCAGCGCGGTGGGTGCGACGTGCCAAACCCGCGCTTGCTCAGCGGTCTCGATGAGCTGCTGCAACGTCGGTGGTACAAAAGCCAGCCCAAACCAGTGAGAGTTGTTGCTGGCAAGCGCGGTTGCTAGCTGGGAGCGGATACCCACGAGAGTAGTGCCAAGCCTGCGGTGCAGTAGCCGCAGCAATTCAGGCTGCCACCGTGCCGACGCAGGCAACGCGGTACCGTCGGCGGCAACGTCGTCCCCGTTGAGCCAGCTTTCGGCTAGCTCGGGAAAGTTGTCGCAGTAGTGCCGCATTAGGTGCGCCAGCCTTGCTGCCAACACCAGGTTGCGGCGGGTTGGCGCGCGCTGCAGGTGGCGTTGCAGTAGGGGATGCTGTGAGCTTAATTCGGGCAGTTCGCGCCGAATTGCCAGGCTCAGGCCTTGGCCTCGCCAAGTCGCATAGCTCTGCGTCAGGCCAAGGCTGTCGGCAAGCCGCTGTTCCCAGGCATAAGGGGTCAGAAACGAGAATCCGGCGCTGATATTGCTCGGCAGCGATAGCGCTAACTCCTGGCTAAGCAGCTTCGCTGCGGCCGATGTGGGCGTGACGATCTGTGGCGCCTCGAAAACGCCGGGCGGCTGGCTCGATAGCTGGGCCGCAAGCGCACGAACCAGTTGCGGCCAGTTGGGGGCCGTTACTATTCGCTGCGCCATGAGATTCCTTTCATTGCTCAGCCTAGGTGTTGTCGGGGACAAAATGGCTGACCGATCGGGGACAATGAGACGGTGAGTGAAAAAATCTTGGCGGCCTTAGACCCGCAACAGCGGGCAGTTGCTACCGAGCTAGAAGCACCGGTGGTGGTGCTGGCCGGAGCCGGGACGGGCAAGACCCGGGCGATAACGCACCGAATCGCGTATGCGGCAGCTGTTGGGCGCTATGACAGCGCTAAAACTCTAGCGGTCACGTTCACCACTAGGGCAGCTGGCGAGATGCGAGCCAGGCTGGTGCAGTTGGGGGTGCGGCGGGTCCAGGCGCGCACGATTCATGCCGCCGCGCTACGGCAGTGTCAATTCTTCTGGCCGCAGGTTTATCGCAGCGAGTTCCCAGCTGTGCTGGAGCAGCCCTTCGGGTTTATCGCCCGCGCCGCTGGTCGCACCTTAGGTGACTTGGACAAGGCACAAATCCGCGATCTGATGACCGAGATCGGCTGGGCGCGGGCGAGCAACATCACCCCGGAACGCTACGCCACGCTTTCCCGGCCACCAGTGGCCGAGGCCAGCCCAAGCCAGATTGGCGCGATTATGCTCGCCTACGAGCATGCGAAGGCTGCTGCCCAGGTGGTTGATTTTGACGACATTTTGCTCTCAGCCATTGCCTTGCTCAGCAAGTTTCCGCAGGTGGCACAGCAGGTACGAGATACCTACCAGCATTTTGTGGTCGATGAGTACCAAGATATCTCGCAAGTGCAGCATCAATTGGTAAAGCTCTGGTTAGGTGACCGCACCGACCTGTGTGTGGTGGGTGATCCGCTGCAAGCGATTCACGGATTCGCGGGTGCAGATCCCAGACTGCTGCGAGGATTCGCCGCCCAGCTGCCGAACGCCGTCACGCTGCGGCTGAGTCAAAACTATCGCTCCACACCGGAGATTTTGAGCGTTACCAACACGCTGGTGCGCTCGACTTCCCAACACCTGCGGGCCGCGCGGGCTTCGGGGGAAAAGCCAAGTTTCGTGCGTTCGAGCAGCGACGCGGCTGAGGCAACCGAAGTGGCCGCATGGCTCCAGCAACGACGCGAAGCGGGCACACCGTGGCGGGAAATGGCGGTGCTCTACCGCATCAACGCCCAGTCAGTCGCGCTGGAGAGCGCACTGGCAGCGGCCGGGGTGCCCTACGTCGTGCATGGGGCGGAGCGATTCTATGAGCGCGGCGAGGTGAAGCAGGCGTTGCGGTTGCTGCAGCAATACGCGGCCGAGGAGCCGCAGGCGGTGGTCACCGAGCAGCTCGAGCCGATCAAGAAACTGTTGGCATGGCGCGAACAGGCACCCTCGGCTACGGGCAAGGCGCGAGAGGAATGGGAATCGATCCAGGCGCTCGTTGAGGTCATCAGCGGCAAAGCTCATGGCGAACCGGCGCTGTCGCTAAGCCAGCTCGTCGAGTGGCTGCTCGAACGAGCGGCGTGGGGAGTGGCACCTGTCGCCGGAGCCGTGACCCTGGCCACCATGCATTCGGCCAAAGGACTGGAATGGGACGACGTGGCCGTGATTGGGGTTAGGGAAGGCCTAGTGCCATACGTCTTGTGCCAGGAGGAACCGGCGCTGTCGGAAGAGCGGCGGCTACTCTACGTGGCACTGACCAGGGCTAGGCAAAACCTGCGCGTGAGCTGGGTGGCGCAACGGGGTATGGGGCGCTCGCGTTTCCTGGCTGGCATCAGCCAAGCCGAACACCGGGCTGCGATTCCGGCTAAGAGCGGGCGAAAGAAGCTGGCTTGCCGGGTCTGCGGCACCGTGTTGACTACTGCAACTCAGCGCAAACTAGGCCGCCACGAAACCTGCGAATCAGCCGCAGACGATGCTTTGGTGGCAGCGCTACGGCAATGGCGATCTGAGCGGGCGAAAACTGATTCAGTGCCAGCCTTCGTGGTGTTCACTGACGCAACACTGCTAGCCATAGCCGAGGCAGAGCCTAAAACCCGATCGGAGCTGTTGCGGATTTCCGGGATTGGCGCGGTGAAAGTCGAGCGCTACGGCTCCGACTGCCTGGCCATCGTCTCCCAGCACCTAGCACGCCGAGACGAATGACCGGCCAGGGCAGGTAGCAACATTCGGCCGCTGGTAAAAAACAAGGCCGGGGCAGCGTTGCTGCCCCGGCCTGGAAACTAGGTGTGTCGTCTTAGGCTTTGCCCAAAATACGATTCAGGTTGGTGCCACACTCGGGGCACTTACCCTTTGCCATCTTGGTACCTTTGGCGTTAACAACGACATCACCAGTGGCTTCGCGCTTCGCCTTGCACTTTACGCAGTAGAAGCTGCCTGTGTATGTTTCCTGGGCCATTTATATCTCCTGTATTTGGGAATATTACGTAAACTCTAGCGAGTAAACGTACCAGTCAGGTTAGCGACACGGGCCAACCCGACACAAAGCGGAGCCCCGGCCGATTCACTCGCCTTCCCCTGCGGGCGCGCCGACCGAGACTCCACCGTCAGTTTGTCGAATGCCCACGATGCAGTCAAGCGAGAGCGAAAAAATACTCGCTAAGTAGCTCATTCTTCAGCCAATAGTTGACGCAGTTCCTCGTCTAGCGCGTCGGGCTCGTCGTCCCGGTTGGTGGCGAGGTAGGAAAGCGGGTCGGCAAGATGCTCCTTCGTGGGCAGCACGTCTGGGTGATGCCAGGTGGCGTCTCGGCTGCTGATCCCGCGGTCGTGGTCTAGGGCTGCCCAGAAGTTCTCGGCGTCGCGTACCAGTCGCGGACTCAGCTGCAGGCCCAGCAATTCTTTGAAGACACGATGCGCTGGCCCAGACGAAGCCCGCCTCCTGGAGATGACCTCGCGAAGCTGTCCGGGGTTGCCCAGCCACGTCTTCGTCGCGAGGGTGGTGACGTGATCCACCCAGCCTTCAATCAGCGCTAGCAGCACCCCGAGCCGGTCCAGGATTTCTAGTTGGGTTTCGGTTGAGGCTGGCTTGAAGAACGAGACTTGGAGTCGCTGGCCGATACTCAATAGCTGCTCGAACGAAGCCGCATTGAGATCGGCTGGGTTGAGTTCGGCCATGATCGCGTCGAGATCGATGGTGATTTCGCGGGCAAAGTGGGAAAGCAACGCGTTGAGTTGTGGCGATAGCCAACTCACCGCCGCGAACAGCCGAGTGCGAGCGGCCTCGCGGGTCAGCAGGTATAGCAGCAGCTCTGATTCGCCGATTCGCAGGTCGGTGGTAAACGCGGCCAGATTGGTGGGCAGGATGCAGACCTGCTGATTCCCCAATAGATCGACGCCGATGTCGGTACCAGTCAGCACATCGCAGGCGGTGTCGCTGAGCTGGTGCTTTAGGTGTTCCCGGTACATCATCGAAGCCGATGTGTGCAGCATCGGTTGCAGCATTGGGGCTAGCTCGCCCAATTCAGCCTCGCCGCTACGCTGCATCGCTTGAGCAAGCCCTTCGATGATCGGTTCAACCAGCTGCCGCCAGCCGTCACCTGTGGCGGCGAGCCAGTCGCTACGGCGCAGCGCTAGTACCGGCCGGGCTGGGCTGGGGAAGTCCGTGCAGGAATCGAGCCAGGACTGCACGAGTCGTTCTGAATCGGCTATTGCGGCCACCTCGCCGGGCTGAAACGCAGGGTCGGGGCCGACCTCAGCTAGGAGTTTCTGCGCGGCTGTCATTGTGGTGCGCCAAGCGGCATCCGGGTCAGCGTCGGCGGGCGTCATGCCAAAGGAAAAGCCGGATGAGCCACTTAGCGCTTCGGTGAGGAAGCGTTCCAGGTCACTGTCTGACTCGCCCAGATTCAAGCCAAGGGATTCCAGCAGCTTACGCAACTGCTCGAAGTCTGGGTTTGGGCTATCGTTCGCCATGGCTTCCTTTCTTGTTACCTCCATTGAAGCGCACAACGGCAAGTGTTGGGGACAGTTGCTACGCTGATATCGCACATCGGAGGGAAGGGAGACAAGGTGTCGCGAAATCGGCTGGCCATCGTGTCTTCGATCCTGTTCGTGGTGCTGGCGCTGCTCATTGTGCTGATCCCAGTTCCCTATGTCACCTGGCGGCCAGGCAGCACCCTAGATGTGCTTGGCAAAGCGGAATCGGCGCCGGTCATCAAGGTTGACGGTATTCCCACCTATCCCACGAGCGGCAGCCTGCTGATGACGACTGTTTCCAGCAGCCGGGCCGATGCCTCGGTCGGCTTGCCGGAGGCCCTATACGCTTTTTTGGACCCTTCTAGCTACGTGCTGCCAAGAGCCAATGTTTATCCGGCAGGCCAAAGCAACGAGCAGATTCGCGAGGAAGCCGTCGCCCAGATGACTGACTCCCGGCAAGACGCAGCGGTCGCCGCGCTGCGCGCTGCCGGGATTACCGTGACCGAAATACCCCAGGTGGTCTCAGTCGTCTTGTCAGGGCCGGCAAACGGCCGCCTGGAACCGGGTGACCTGATCGAATCGGTGGACACGATCGAGGGGTTGAGCCCTGCCGAAATAGTGGAATCTGTGCAGAACCGCGGCATCGGCGATCCGGTAGTTTTCCGGGTGATTCGTGACGGCCAACCGATAACCGTAACTGTGGTCACTGGCGCCGATAACTCCAACAAACCGAGCGTCGGGGTAGGGATCAAGACCGGGTACACCTATTCGCCGAAGCTGACCTACCAGGTGGATTCCAGCGTAGTAGGCCCTAGCGCGGGCCTAGTGTTCGCGCTGGCGATCTACGAGAAGATCACCGCAGCCACGCTGGTTGACGATCACATTGTGGCTGCTACCGGAACCATCGAGGCAAACGGCCAAGTACATGGCGTCGGGGGGCTGCGGCAAAAAATCAAAGGCGCTGAGAATGCTGGTGCCGATACGTTCTTGCTGCCAGCCGAGAACTGCGGCGACGTGATGGATCTGGAAACCGACCTGCGGCTGGTGCCGGTTGAAAGCCTTAATGAGGCAATAGCTTCGTTGCAGTTGCTGCAACAGCCTGATGGCGGGGAGGTCGCTAGCTGTGAGCGAGCAAACTAGCCGACTAATCGCCGTGCTGGCTGACGTGGAACGACACGTTGGCTCTGCCGGGTGGGATCAACCCGCCAGGCTGTTTTCGCTCGTGGCCACCCAGGAATTGTTGGAGCTGGAACCGCAGTTGGCCGACCAGGTACCGCAGGCGAGCCTGGACAGCCTGACTGCCATTGAGCAGGATGGCTTTGCCGCTGGCCAGGATCCGCTTGCGAGGCTGCGGGAGGTGTGCTGGCCGCCTAGCGTCACTGGCACTGCGCTCGCGTTGGAGCGAACCTTCTTGCCCGCCGAGTATGAGGCGGATATTCCCGAAAATGCTGACGCCGCCACACAATTCGTGATGCAACACCCGAAGCGGGTGGATGTCCGGGTCGTGGTCGGCGTCTTGCGCGACGGCACCGCCCACGGCTTGGCTCGCCTAAGGTCAAATCCCGACGAACTGTTGGGCGGCGTAGACCTTGTCCCGGGACTCACCGAGGCCCTTCGTTACACCCTTGAGGATCACCATGAGTACTGATTCTGTTCCTGAGGCAGCGGAAGCACCGCCACGCAATACGCTGCTAATCGTCTTGATCATCGCCGGGGTGGCGGTTGCATTGGCGGCGGTCGCTGCCAGGTTTTGGACCGAGTATCTGTGGTTTGGCAACCTGGGGTTCCAGATAGTTTTCACCACTACGTTGGC
>PDSD01000065.1 GCA_002748325.1 Arachnia propionica
GGGTTTAGCCTAGGTAGCCGAAGTCCCAGGCTGCGCGGCGCAACGCAGCAAGGTGGCTGGGAGACTAGGAGAACCGAGATGAAGAAGACTTTGCTTAGTTTGGTGGCCGCAGCGTCACTGTTGCTGGCCGCATGCGGTGGCCAGGCGTCCCCTAACACGGAGGAAACTGCCGCCGAGACCGAACAGTCGGCTGCAACGACAACCCCCGCCGAAGAATCCTCGGCGGGCCAGCAGCCTGGCGGTGAACTCGACCTGGATGCCCAGTACAAGATCAGCATTGCCTCAATTGTGTCGCACCCGGCGCTGGATGCGGCCCAGCAGGGCTTCATCGACGGGCTGGCTGAGGCCGGGCTGGTCGAAGGCAAGAACCTGACCCTCGACATCCAGAACGCACAGGGCGACCAGGGCACGCTGACCAACATCGCCAACACCTTCAGCCAGTCGGATTCGCAACTGTTCTACGCCATAGCCACCCCAACGGCGCAGGCGTTGGCGGCCACCATCACTGATCGGCCCATCGTGTTCGCCGCCGTCACCGATCCCAAAGCCGCTGGTCTGGTCGCCTCCTGGGAAGCCCCGGATGCCAACCTCACCGGTGTCTCAGACCTGAATCCGATGGCCGAGGAGTTGGCGCTGATCCGCGAGGTGTTGCCGGACGCCAAGACCGTTGGCATCGTCTACGCCTCCGGCGAGGTGAACTCTGAGGTGCAGGTGGCCGAGGCTGAGAAGGCTGCGGGCCAGTACGGTTTTGAGATCAAGACCGCTACGGTGACCAATTCCAACGAGGTGGCCCAGGCGACCGAGTCGCTGGACGTGGATGCCTACTTGCTGCCCACCGACAACACCGTAGTCTCCGCAGTAGAATCGGTGGTTCAGATCGCGGAGCAGAAGAAGGTTCCGGTGTTTAGCTCGGATGGAGGCCCGGTGGAACGTGGTGCTGCCGCCGGGCTGAGCGTGAACTACACCCAGCAGGGGCGGGACGCGGCCGCTATCGCGCTGCAGCTGCTGGCTGGCGCCAAGCCCGGGGACTTCCCAGTCGAGACGCAGAAACAGTTCGATCTGTATGTCAACGAAGCTGCTGCCGAGCGGCAGGGCATCGAGTTGCCGCAGGACGTCGTTGATCGGGCAGCCAAGCAGTTCTAGCGGAGAGCAGTTTTTAACCTGACATGATCATCGCACTCGAAATCGGTCTGCTGTTTGGCGTCATGGCCTTGGGCGTCTACCTGACGTACCGGGTTTTGGATTTCCCAGACCTGACCGTGGACGGGTCGTTCACCACGGGCGCAGCCACGACGGCCATCCTGATTACGGTCGGGGCGCCCGTCTGGCTGGCGATGATCGCCGGCGTTATCTCCGGCCTGATCGCGGGAGCCGTCACCGGGTTGCTCCATGTCTGGGCCAATATCAATCCACTGCTGGCTGGCATCATCACCCAGATTGGGCTGTATTCGATCAACCTGCGGATCATGGGCAAGGCCAATCTGCCGCTGCTGCGGGAGTACAACCTGTTCACCCCGCTGCGCGAGAACGGGCTAATGGGCACCTGGGTGTCGGTCGGCCTGCTGGCTGTGTTCGTAGCCGCGGTGGGGGCGGCGACCTACTGGTTCTTGGGCACCGGCTTCGGGGTCGCGATCCGGGCCACCGGCGACAACGAGATGATGGCCCGCAGCCATGGCATCGATACCGGGGTCACCAAGGTGGTGGGGCTGGCGCTTTCCAACGGCATGGTCGCCTTCGCCGGATCCTTGGTGGCGCAGTATCAAGGTTTCGCCGACATCTCGATGGGCATCGGCCTCATCGTGGCTGGCCTGGCCTCGGTGATCATCGGCCAGGCGATCTTCGGCATGACGGCCGTGTGGCAGTCGGTGGTGGCGGTGGCGCTGGGCTCCATCATCTACCGTGGTGTGATCCAGCTGGCACTGCAGGCCGGGCTTAGCCCCAACGACATGAAGCTGATCTCGGCCGTCTTGGTGGTGCTGGCGCTGGTGCTGCCGCAGTGGGGCTTCTTCCAGAAGTGGCGACGCGCTCGGCGGCAGAAGGTGGCTGCCTGATGTTGAAACTTGAATCGGTGACCCAGCGGTTCTTCCCCGGCACCGTTAACGAGCGGGTGGCCCTGGATCGGGTGTCGCTGACCCTGTCAGAGGGCGATTTTGTGACCGTCATCGGCTCGAACGGGGCCGGTAAATCCACGCTACTGAACGTCATCGCGGGCCGATACCAGGCCGACGAGGGCAGCGTGATTATTGACGACATCGACGTATCCAAGATGGCTGAGCATCGCCGGGCCAAGTGGGTGGGACGGGTGTTCCAAGACCCGATGGCTGGCACGTCGCCGCATCTGACGATTGAGGAGAACCTTGCCGTCGCCTTCGCCAGGGGGCAACGACGCGGCCTTGGCATGGCGGTCACCGCCAAGAACCGCGAGATCTTCCGCGAGGAACTTAGTTCGCTGGAGCTTGGGCTGGAAGACCAGCTGTCGATGCGCGTCGGTATGCTGTCCGGCGGCCAGCGCCAGGCACTTAGCTTGCTGATGGCCACTTACGCCAACCCGGCGATCCTGCTGCTGGACGAACACACCGCAGCCCTCGATCCGTCCCGGGCCGAACTGATCACCAGGCTGACCGGTGAGCAGGTGGCGCGGCACAACCTGACCGCGCTGATGGTGACGCACAACATGCACCAAGCGATCGAGTTGGGTAACCGGCTGATCATGATGCATGAGGGCAAAATCGTGCTAGAGGTAGACGACGAGGCTAAGCGCACGACGACGCCCGAGCAACTGCTGGCCGAGTTCAGCAAGATCAAGGGCGCCTCGCTAGCCGACCGCACGCTGCTCGACTGATTCGATACGTTGCCGCGGTCTGCTCTGGCCGCTATTCCCGGGCGGGTGCTGCGGTCTTGCTACGCGGCTCGGGCGTTGGCCTGCAGCACCCGGAAGCCCTTGGCCGAGGCGAGCTTTTCGGTCGCCCATCCCAGCTGGTTGAGCCACGCCGTGAGTGAGTCTGCGCCCAGGTTCTTGCCCACGACCAGGTAGGCCACGCCGCCTGGACGGAGCCGGGGTAGCCAGGTCAACAACAACTCGTGCAGCGCAGCCTTGCCGATCCTGATGGGCGGGTTCGACCAGATCTGGTCATAGTGGCTTTCGGCGAACTGTTCCGGGGTGCCCGCCGCCACCCGGTCGGCCACACCAGCCAACTGTGCGTTGTGGTCGGTCAGCCACACGGCCCGTTCGTTGACGTCGATGGCGTCTACCGTGACCGCTGGCGAGGCGGCGGCCATGCCGACGGCGATGGGGCCGAAGCCGCAGCCCAGGTCGAGCACATGACCGCTGCTGGGTGGGGTGACGCTTCGCAACAGGACGGCGGTGCCTGGATCGAGGCGGCTGGCGGAGAACACTCCGGGCGCGGTCGCGAACGTGAGGTCGCGGCCGAAGATCTTCGCCGAGATTTCGCTGAGCCGCAGCGGGACCTCAGGGTTGGGGGAGAAGTAGTGGCTCACGTGTTCTCCAGGGTGCGCATCGCGCGGGCTTCGTTCGCCCGCTTGGCCAGCTGTTCATCGGCCGGGTAGCCGACTTCCTCCAGGACGAGCCCGCGGGCGGGCATGACGTGCACCTGGTTGTGCCGGGTCGCTTGGGCCAAGACCATGGCCAGCCAGTCAAAGTCGCGCTGCCCGCTGGCGACGGCGGTCAGCGCCCCGATAAGCGAGCGCACCATCGAGTGGCAGAAGGCGTCCGCCCGCAGGCCGATTTCGATGACGCCGTCGCTGCGTCGGGCGGCAGCGATTGCTTGCAGCTCACGGATGGTGGTCGCGCCCTCGCGGGCTTTGCAGAAGGCCGCGAAGTCGCGTAATCCCACTAGCATGGCGGCGGCCTGGGTCAGCGCCTCGACATCCACCGCCCGCTTCACGGTAGCAACATGGTAGCGAAGCAGTGGGTCGGGTGGGGCGTCAGCCTCGATCAGCCGGTAACAGTAGCGCCGCCAGATCGCCGAGAACCTGGCGTCGAACCCGGCAGGCGCTTCGCTGATGTTGTGGATCGCGATGTCGGCGGGCAGCAGGCTGCGCAGTGGGTGCAGCAGCTGGGTGGCGTCATCGGCGAAGTCGAGGTGGCAGACCTGGCCTCGGGCGTGCACGCCAGCATCGGTGCGGCCCGCCACCACTAGGGTCGGGGGTTGCGGCAGCCGGGCGATCCGGGCAATGGCCTCGGTCAGCGTGCCCTCGACCGTGCGCAGGCTCGGCTGGGCGGCCCAACCGTGAAAGTCGGTGCCGTCATAAGCTAGGTCGATTCGCCAGCGCATCAGTCGAGCCGTTGATAGGTCAGGTCGTGGATGGTGCGACCGGCGTCCAGGCCGCGCTGCTCGTATTTGGTGACGGGCCGCTCGGCCAACCGGGGTGCCCAGCCGCCGTGCACGTTGCGTAGCCCCGGGTGGGCATCGAGGATGGTTCGCTGCCAGTTGGCGTAGTCGTCCCAGTCGGTGGCCAGCCGCCAGTAGCCGCCCGGCGCGAGCTTAGCGACGGCCAGATCAGCGAACTGGGGATTCACCAGCCGTCGCTTGTGATGCCGGGTCTTGTGCCAGGGGTCCGCGAAGAACGTCCACAGCTCGGCCAGTGAGGCGTCGGCGAACAGTCCAGCTAAGCCTTCGGTCCCGTCAACGACGACCAGCCGCACATTGGTCACGCCTTGGTTCGCGATTCGGGTGAGCGTCGAGGCGACGGCGGGAGTGAACACCTCAAAGGCGACGACGTTGTGATCCGGCCGGTTCGCGGCCATCGCGACCAGTGATTCGCCAGCGCCGCTGCCGATTTCTACGACCATGGGTGCTTCGCGGCCGAACACCTGCTGCCAGTCGACCGAGGCGTCGGGGGAGAGGGAGGTGTAGCGTTCGCCGGTGGTGACCGGCACGACGTACTGCGACGCGTAGCGGTCCCAGGCCCGCTGCTGCGACGGGTTCATTCGGGTGCTGCGGCGCACGAAGCTCACCACCCCGCGTTGCACCCTGGAAGTCACCCGTCAACTCTACTCGCTCCAACCCACGGCCCGCTGGCTGCCGAAAAGCTGTGGCGGTGGCGGGTGCGGTATTTGCGAATGGCTGGGCGACTGCGTGCAGCTCGGCGACGAAGCAAGCGATTGACATTTTTCTTCGGATAAACGAATATATCTGTCATGGAGATGACGCTGCAGCAGATTGCCGCTAGCTATCACTGCAGCGTGCGCTCCGTGCAGTTGGCGGTAGCGGATGAAACGCTGTCGGTTCATAGGCAGGTGGGGCGGTCGCTAATCGTGGATGACATTGCCGCATTGGCTTGGTCGCGTGCTACCTCGCGTGGACGGCGATGGTCAACGCGGATGCGCGATGCCGCTTTGGACCTGCTATCCGAGGGCAAGACTGCCGCTGTGCAGGGGCCAGAAAAATCGCGGCTAAAGCGTCGGCTGGCGATGATGACTGCCCGAGACGTTGCCTACGCCAGCGGTGGCCTTGGCCGATGGGCGCGCTATCGCGAGTATCGGCCGATCCACGTTCCTGGCATCGGCCCCAGCGCCATCGCCAGCGAAGAGTTAGGAATCGTTTCAGGTGCTGCGCCAATGCGCTTCGGCAGTGCACCCGATCTGACCGAGTTTGCGGTTCATCCCGATCTCGCCCTAGACGCTGATGGGCAACTGGGCATAGTCGAGCGGCCAGAACGAGATGACAGGATTGCCAGGGTACTGCTCGACACTTACCTGCTGGGCGATGCCAGGATGAGCGTCGCCGCCGCTGGTCTCTTAGAGGAGCGTGTGCATGGTTTGTGATCCCTTCGAAGTCGTGGCAGAAGTAGCCGCAGTGATTCTGCGCGACTTCGTTCTACCGAAGCAACCTCGCAGAACCTCGCCTTAGTAGCCACCGGCTGCATCGCTCGTATCAGCGCTCCGGTGCGGCTAGGCAGGCAGCGTATAATGGAGTACCTATCCAAAGGAGGGCTTCGTGCGCACTATTTTGAACTTGATCTGGTTGGTCTTTGCTGGGTTTTGGCTTGCTTTGGGCTATGTCATCGCCGGGATCATCGGCTTCGTGTTCATCGTGACGATCCCACTGGGTATCGCTTCCTTCCGCATGGCCGGCTATGTGCTGTGGCCGTTCGGCAAAGCCGTGGTCAAGAAGCCGAACGCTGGCGGGCTGTCAACGTTCGCCAACGTGATCTGGTTCATCTTCGCTGGCTGGTGGCTGGCGCTGCTCCACGTTGCTTCGGCGGTCACGCAGTCGCTGACGATCCTGGGCATCATGAACGCCCTGGTCGGGCTCAAGATGATCCCGGTGACCTGCTTCCCGTTCGGCAAGCGGATCGTCTCGCGCGACGACCTAGCCCCGGGCGAGCGCCCACTGCATTCGATCTGAGCGCTGCCCGGCGAGCTTCGGCTGCAGGCCGCCTCAGTCGAGGGTCGGCCAGGATTCGCGTGGCATCAGCTCGTACCCGTGGAACTCACGGGTGAAGCTGCCGCTGCCCTGGGCGATCCCGCGCAGGTCGATGGGGTAGGTCAGCAGTTCCGACTGCGGCACTAGCGCATCAATGTAGAAGTGCCCCGCGCCGTCGCCGTCACTGCCTAGCACCTGGCCGCGACGACCGGAAAGGTCGGTCATGACCGGCCCCATGAAGGCCTCGCCTACGGTGACCCGCACCTTGTCGATCGGCTCCAGCAACCCGATGGTCTCCGGCGTGGCCGCATCGCGGATGGCCAGCGAACCGGCGGTCTGGAAGGCCATGTCGGAGGAATCCACCGAGTGCGCCTTGCCGTCGAAGAGCGTGACGCGCACGTCGACGATTGGGCAATCGAAGATGGTTCCCTTGGCGAGCTGGGCCTGAATGCCCTTGTCGACCGACGGAATGAACTGGCGAGGCACCGCGCCGCCGACGACCTTGTCGACGAACTCGTAGCCTGCGCCGCGTTCCAGCGGCTCGATCTCAACGTTGCACACCGCGTACTGGCCGTGCCCGCCGGATTGCTTGACGTGCCGGCCCAGCGATGTGACCTTCTTGGTGAACGTCTCGCGCAGCGCAACCTTCACCGGCTCCTCGCCGATGGCAAGGCCGAAGCGCTCCCGCAGCCTGCTCATCAGCAGGTCCTTGTGGGACTGTCCCATCGTCCACAGCAGCTGCTGGTCGGTCTCGGCGTTGCGTTCCAGCCGCACCGTCATGTCCTCGACGGCTAGGCGCTGCAGCGCGCCGCCAAGCTTGTCCTCATCCGCCCGGGTTTCGGCAACAATCGCGACCGGCAACAGCGGCTGCGGCAGCTCCCAGGGGGCGACCAATGCTGGCCGGAGCGGATCGGAGATGGTGTCGCCAGTCTCGGCCTTGCTCAGCTTCGACACGTAGACAATCTCGCCCGCGATGGCGCGCTGCCGACTCACCAGTTCGGTGCCGTCCGAGGCGCTGATGCCGCCGATCTTTTCTTCCTCGTCATGGTCGGGGTGAGCCGGATCGGCCGAATCGGAGAACAACTCGCGGTGGCCGGAGACGTGGATGTTGAAATCATGCTTGAGCGTGCCGGAGAAGATGCGAACCAGGTTCTGGCGCCCGGCGTAACTGTCACTGGTGGTGCGAATCACCTGGGCGACCAGGTAGTCGTCAGGCTGGCAAGTGAGGTCGGGCAGCTTCGCGCCGTTGGGCGTGGTAACGGCCGGAATGTTGGTGTTCGGCGGCGGGAATCCTGCCTCGATCCAGCGCAGCAACTCGTCGGTGCCGACATCGCTGGTGGTGTGCGCGGGCAACAGCGGGAAGAAACGCCCCGTCACCACGGCGCGCTGCAGTGCGTCGTGGACTTCCTCGATGGCGAGATCTTCGCCCTCCAGGTAGCTCTCCATGAGCGCCTCGTCCTGCAGCTCCGTGATGATCGCCTCCAGCAGCGCCGGGCGATGCTCTTCGATCATCTCCATCTCTGCAGCGTTCGCATCCCGGGAGACGCGGCTGCCGGAGGAATAGTCGTGGGCCCGCATATTAAGCAGCGACAGATTGCCGATGGTGCGGTCCTCGCCGCGCAGCGGAAGCAGCGCGGGCAGCACGTTGTCGCCAAAAGCCTGCTGGCACTCGGCCACCATCGACGCGAAGTCGGCGCGGCCCTGATCCAGCTTGGTGATAGCGATGATGCGCGGCTTTTTCGCCTGCTCGCATTCTTCCCACAACGTGATCGTCGCTGGCAGGATCTCTTCACCGGCCGGGATCACGAAGATCGCTGCGTCCGCGGCCTGCAGTCCGGCTCGCAGATCGCCCACGTACTCAGGGTGTCCCGGCGCGTCCAGCAGGTTCACCTGCACACCGTTGTCGCTGAACGATGCCAAGGTCAACGTAGCCGACCGTTCTGGGCTTTGCTTCTCGCCCCGGTACCCCTCGACCCTCGCTCGCAGCAGATGCTCGAACAACGTGGTCTTGCCGGATCCGGATGCTCCCACCAACACCACATTGCGGATCTGGTCGGGACTGGTAACTGTTAGCTGTGTGCTCGTCTTTGAGGCCATGTCCAGACCTTACTAGCTTTCCCCGGCTGGATGGTACCGGCCCCCGGTATTCGTTTTGTGACGCTGCCCGGCGGCTTGCTGGCTGCGGAAAAGTCACGCTAATTCGCGATTTCGCGGTGTTGCAGCGCGGTATTGGCAGATCAGAGTGACTTTTCCGCGGATTTCCACTGGCAGCGCGCCTGGGGTACCATGATCAGGTTGCTTTGAGTCTGTGCCTTTCGAGGGACCTCTCTCGGGCAACTGTCTTCATCCGTTCCAAGCAGTTGGTTCGGGGTTGCCTCCTGGCAAAATCCAGGGGGTTCATTGGATATCCGATCAGGCCCGTGACAGGGAACCAATCGGAGAGGAGAACAAATGATCCAGCAGGAGTCGCGACTCAAAGTCGCCGACAACAGCGGGGCAAAGGAATTGCTTTGTATCCGCGTGCTCGGTGGCTCTAAGCGTCGTTACGCCTACCTAGGCGACACTATTGTCGCCACGGTGAAGGATGCTATCCCCGGCGGAAACGTCAAAAAGGGCGAAGTTGTCCGAGCCGTCGTAGTGCGTACCGCTAAAGAACGTCGCCGCAGCGACGGTTCCTACATCAAGTTCGACGAGAATGCCGCCGTCATCGTCAAGCCCGACGGCGAACCACGCGGGACCCGTATCTTCGGCCCGGTGGCTCGTGAATTGCGCGAGAAGCGCTACATGCGCATCATCTCGCTGGCCCCGGAGGTGATCTGATTATGCGTGGCCTACACGTTAAGAAGGGTGACCGCGTAAAGGTCATTTCAGGCAAGGACCGCGGCATGATCGGCGAAATCATCGCCGTCTACCCGGAAGACCAGAAGGTGAGCGTCGAAGGCGTAAACATCGTCAAGCGTCATCGCCGGGAATCCCAGGGCGCCGGTGGCCGCCGCATCGAAGGCGGCATCATCACTAGCGAGGCCCCGATCCACGTTTCCAACGTTCAACTCGTCACGAAGGTGGACGGCAAGGAAGTAGTGACGCGCGTTGGCTACCAGCGTGAAGAGGTCACCAAGCGCCGTCCCGATGGCAGCGAGTACGTCGGCACCCGCAGCAAGCGCGTGTCCCGCAAGACCGGGGAGGAAATCTGATGAGCGCCCCCGCTATGCCGCGCCTCAAGCAGCGGTACCGTGAAGAAATCGTCAAGGCACTGGCTGAGGAGTTCTCCTTCGCCAACGTGCACCAGATCCCTCGGCTGGAAAAGATCGTCGTCAACATGGGCGTCGGTGAGGCAGCCCGCGATTCGAAGATCATCGAAGGCGCGGTGCGCGACCTGACCGCCATCACCGGCCAGAAGCCGACGGTGACCAAGGCCCGCAAATCGATCGCCCAGTTCAAGCTGCGTGAGGGCATGCCGATTGGCGCGCACGTCACGCTGCGCGGCGACCGCATGTGGGAGTTCGCCGACCGGCTGTTGACCCTGGCGCTGCCACGTATCCGTGACTTCCGTGGCCTCAACGGCCGCCAGTTCGACGGCAACGGCAACTACACCTTCGGCCTCAACGAGCAGGTCATGTTCCACGAGATCGATCAGGACAAGATTGATCGGGTGCGGGGCATGGACATCACGTTCGTGACCAGCGCCGCAAATGATGAGGAAGGCCGGGCGCTGCTGAAGCACCTGGGTTTCCCCTTCAAGGCCAAGGACGATCCAAAGAAGCCCGGGACCAAGCGTGGCCCGGCGTTCGGCAAGAAGAAGTGAGCTGAGTCATGGCAAAGACAGCGTTGAAAGTGAAGCAGTCGCGCAAGCCGAAGTTTGG
>PDSD01000081.1 GCA_002748325.1 Arachnia propionica
GGCGACGGCCAGCACTGCGGCGAAGACTGGGTAGGTGCCTTCGTCGCCGTAGATGTATTTGAAGTAGTAGATGCCCAGGCTCGCGGTGGCGGTGTAGCCGGTCATGAAGATGAGCATCGCGATGCTGATCCACAGCAGCTGGTCGTTGCGCCAGATCACGCTGAACAGCTCCCGTAGTGGCGTGGCTTGGCGCGTCGAGGTGACGCGCTGCTTGGTGAATAGCACCGTCAACGATTGGAAGGCCAGCATCGCGACCACCAGTGCCGCCGCGAACACGAACCAGCCCGTCGTCAGGCTGCCGAATTGCTCGCCGAGCAAGGTGGTCACCGGCACCACCGCGATCACCACGACGAACAGCCCGATGTTGGCGCAGATCCGGGCGATGACGCCGATGGATTCGCGCTCGGTCTGATCGCGTGACAGCGACGGCAGCATCCCCCAATAGGAGATGTCGTTGATGGTGTAGGCCACGCTCCAGACCACGTACAGCACGGCGAACAGCACCACATATCCGCCGCCGCTCACACCCCAATCGGTGAACAGGCTCAGCGTGGCCGCGCCCCACAGCACCGCGCCGACGACGATCCACGGCTTGAACTTGCCGAACCGGCTGCGAGTGTTGTCGACCACATAGCCCATGAGCGGATCGTTGAGGGCGTCGAAGATTCGGGTCGCCACGATGACGCCGGTGGCGATGACGATGGCGCCCTCATCCAGGTCGACCACGTCGGTCAGGTAGTACATGAAGTACAGCGACACCAGCGCCCCGGTCATGTCCCGGCCGAGCGTGCCCAGCCCGAAGCTCAGCCGATTGCGCCACGGTGACGGTTGCATAGAGACATGTTGCCATCACTAGCTTGGGATGAACCCGTTAGTCCGTGAACAGATGATGCCAGTTTTCTGGGAAACCAAACCGGACAGCTGGATAAGCCTGGTTAGTGTCAAAGAGCTCATGCAGCTGTTGGGAGCCTCGCCTGGTCAGGGCATCAACTTGTTTATTGCAGGCCGGAAAGGTGTTGTGACGCACAAGCGGTCCGCAATAAATGGCCCGCCGTTTGGCACATCGTCGAGAGGTGTGGCGGGATCTATTACGTGGCATTTTACCGCAGCGGCCACAACAGACACACCTGCCAAAACGTGTGAAGCACGGTAACTGACCCAGCCGGGTGGGGGTGAGTCGCGCAGCCGCCCATGGCCTGACGCCTGCCGTAGCAGCGCCCCCAAAAACCGGGATTCTCGCACCCCGTGGCCACAAACCTACGCAAACGTAGGTAGACTGTGCTCACGATCCTCAGGAGTAGGCATGATTGAACACAGCGCGGTGTGGCTGCGGAACACCGTCAAGAAGTACGCGGGCCGGGTGGTGACCCGGATCGACGTCGACGGTGAATGGCAAACCCAGACCTATGCGCAGTTCGGCAAACGCGTCGACTCCGTAGCTCAGGGGCTCATCGACCATGGCATCGAGCCCGGCGACCGAATCGGCCTGTTCGCGGGCAACCAGCCGGCCTGGTCCGAGGTCGACTTCGGCGCGGCGACCGCCCGCGTCGTGCCCGTGCCTCTATATGCCACCTCCACCCCGGAACAGATCGCCTACATCGCCGCCGACTCCGGCCTGCGCATCATGTTCGTTGGCAACCAATCCGAGTGCGAGCGGGTGCTGCAAGTCCGCGACGGCCTCGATGACCTCGAACTGATCGTCATCTTCCACCCGTACCCGGAGCTGCCAGACGGCGTCATCCCCTACAGCGACTTCCTGGCCGAGCCTAAAGCGGCCGACATCGACGCTCGGCTGGCCGGGGCAGACGGCGAAGACCTGGCCTCCATCATCTACACCTCGGGCACCACCGGCGACCCCAAGGGCGTCATGATCCGCCACGCCGCGCTGATCAGCCAAGGCGTCGGGCTAGACCAGTTCTTCGACATCACCGAGAAAGACCAAAACCTGTGCTTCCTGCCGCTCTCGCACGCGCTGGAGCGGGGCTGGACCAACATCGTGCTGCTGCGCGGCTGCATGAACAGTCAAGGCGAAGCCGAGCCTCATGGTCAGCGTCCCCAAACTATTCGAGCGAGTGCAGGCCGTTGCCACCGAGAAGGCCTCGGCATCGCCGGTCAAGAAACGCATCTTCGACTGGGCGCTCGCCGTCGGCAAACGCATGCACCAAGTCAACCAGGACGGCCAGTCGCCGTCGCTTGGGCTGCGGCTGCAACACCGAATCGCCGACAAACTGGTGCTAGGCAACATCCGTGAAGCGCTGGGCGGCGAGAAAAACGTGCTGGCCTGCGGCGGCGCGGCGCTGCGGGTCGAAGTCGAGGACTTCCTCAATGCAGCCGGGCTAGACATCCGGGTCGGCTACGGGCTGACCGAGGCGTCCCCGCTGGTTTCGTTCAACCCGCCGGGCAACACCCGCTCGGGTAGCGTCGGCCAGATACTTCCCGGCGGCGAGGTGAAGATCGCCGAAAACGGCGAAATCCTGTACCGCGGCCCCAACCTCATGGCGGGCTACTGGAACCACCCCGAAGCCACCGCCGAAACGCTTGTGGACGGCTGGCTGCACACCGGCGACATCGGCCGCCTCGACGAAGACGGCTTCCTCTACATCACCGACCGCATCAAAGACATCATCGTCACCACCGGCGGCAAGAACGTTTCCCCCCAACCCATCGAAGGGCTGATCCTGTCCGATCCGCTGTTCGAGCACGCCGTCGTGCTGGGCGACGACCGGCCCTATCTGACGCTGCTGGTCAAGCCGTCGCTGCCCCACGTCGAAGAACTCGGGAGATTGCGGCAGTGGCCCGGCGAGGTATCCGACTGGCTGGCCAGCGTCGACCTGCGCGACGAGATTCGGAAACGGGTCCGCGACCTCACCGCGAAGCTGCCGAAACAGGAACGCCCCCGCGACGCCGCCGTCATGGACGCTGAACCAACTATGGACAATGGCCTGCTGACCCCCACGCTCAAGATTCGGCGCCGCCAGGTCGAACAACGATTCAAAGCCATCATCGACGACATGTACGTCCGCCTGGAGCGGGCAAAAGAACTGCGGTAGCCGAAGGGTTTCGGCATCGCCGCAGCGGGCTGGCACCATAGACGCATGGGTTTGTTCGACTTCATGGCAAAGCGTTCTCCCGGGCTCAGCATCGACGAGACGCTGATGGCGCTGACTAAGGGTGCAGTGCTAATCGACGTGCGCACCCAGCGCGAATACGAGGCCGGGCACGCACCAGGCGCCAGGCCGGTCGATCCGCAGGCCTTCAAGACCGACCCGCTAGACGCGATCTTCGGTGACGACCCGCTGGCCGAGCGCGACTCCGCGATCATCGCCATGTGTGACACCGGGCTGCGCTCGGCGTACGTCGCGGCCGAACTGCGCAAGCAGGGCATCCTGGCAGAATCGGTTTCCGGGGGACTGTTCGCCTGGATCCGAGACGGTAATCCGTCGATACCTGGCCCGTATCGCGGCCCGCGCTAGACCCAACTGCCCGGGTAGTCGGGCCGGTTTTCGAGGCACGCAGCCTGGAGCCAACTGCGCCGGTGGCCCTAAACCGCGCAATTCTTGGGGTATGTCCCCGATTTCGGGTAAGTTAGGCCTTCGGCCGACTAGTTGGCCAAGCCCTCCTGCCGCGGGAACGACCCGTGGCCGCTAGTCCGAAGGAGGTTGGGCATAGGCAT
>PDSD01000066.1 GCA_002748325.1 Arachnia propionica
AGCAGGTTTAGCACCTGGGCCCGCACCGATACGTCCAGCGAGGACACCGGTTCGTCGGCGATCAACACCTTCGGCTCGCTGATCAGCGCCCTGGCAATGGCGACGCGCTGGCGTTGCCCACCAGAGAGCTGGTGCGGGTAGCGCCGGGCGTGCGCGGCGCTGAGCCCGACGTCTGTCAGCTGTTGCAGCACCTGCTCGTCGGCTTCGGCGCGTTCGGTGCGCGCGTAGCCACCCGAGCGGATCGGTTCGGCGACGATGCGGCCGATACGCATCCGTGGATTCAGCGAGGAGCGCGGGTCTTGGAAGACCATGGTCACCCCGGCGCGAAGCGCTTCTAGCCGTTCCGGCGCTTCCCCGATCACCGGCTGCGATTCGTAGTAGACCTGCCCGGGGTCAGGTTGGACGAGCCCTAGCATGAGCCGGGCCAAGGTCGTCTTGCCCGAGCCGGAGCCGCCGACCACTGCTAGCCGCTGCCCGGCCGCGATATCAATGTTTACGTCGCGCAGCGCCACCACTTCGTGCCGGCGGGTGCGATAGGTCACGCTGGCGTCGCGTACGCTCAGCAGCTTGCCCGTCATCGCTTGGCCTGCCGTTCGGACATGGTCACCAGGTCCTCCTCGAAGGGTACTGAGCGGATCCGGGCGGCCTCGATCAGGCCCCGGGTGTAGTCGTGCTGTGGCTGGGCGATGACGTCTTCGACCGGCCCCGACTCGATCAGGGCCCCGTCCTTGAGCACTAGCACGTGATCGCAGACCTCGCGCACCACCGCCAGGTCGTGCGAAATGAATAGCGAGGCCCGATCAATAAGTTCCTCTCGCAGCAGGTTCAGAATTTGGCGCTGCACCAGCACGTCGAGCGCGGTTGTCGGCTCATCGCAGATCACCAAACCTGGCTGGTTCGCCAGCGCCATCGCGATCAGCACCCGCTGGCGTTGCCCACCGGAAAGCTCATGCGGGTAGGAATCTGCCAGCCGCTGCGGTTGTTCCAAACCGACCCGGGCCAGCCAGGCGAGCACCTGATTGTGAATGTCGCCGCGCAGCTCCCGATGATGCAACGCCACGACCTCGCCGACCTGTTTGCCCACCCGCATCGTCGGATCGAGCGCGGTCATGGGTTCTTGAAAGACCATCGACAGCTCGTCGCCACGGATCTGCCGCAACTCACGCTCGGGCAGGCCGATCAGCTCCCGCCCGGCCAGCCGGATCGAGCCGGTGACCGTCGCAGATTCCGGCAGCAGGCCCATCACCGCCAGCGCGGTCAGGCTCTTGCCCGAGCCGGACTGCCCAATGATCCCCAGGTTGGCGGTTTCTGCTACCGCAAAGCTGACCCCCGAAACTACCTCGTCACCGCGGAAGCTGACGCGCAGATCGTTGACCTCCAGGTAACTCATGCGATCTCCCGCAGCGTGGGATCGAGCCAGTCGCGCAACCCGTCGCCGAGCAGGTTGAACCCAAGGGTCGCGAAGGTGATGGCCAAACCAGGCCACAGTGCCACCAGCGGGGCGTTGAACAGCAAATCTTGGCCTTCCCGCAGCAGCCGCCCCCACGTTGGCGCCTCCGGCCCGGAGCCCAGGCCAAGGTAGCTAAGCCCGGCCTCAGCGAGGATCGCGATCCCGAAACTTACCGAGGCCTGGACGCCCAGCACGGGGGCGATGTTTGGCAGCACATGCCGCCGGGCTACCTGTAGTCCCGTCGCACCTATCAGCCGGGCGGCTTCAACATATGCTTCGCTCATCACCTGCAACGTCGCCGCCCTTGCGACCCGGACGAAAGCGGGAATAGTCACCAGGCTGATCGCAGCCGCCGCAGTCCACTGCGAACCACCCAGCGCGGCAGCAAATAGGATTGCCAGCAGCAGCGCCGGGAAGCCATAAAGGATGTCTGCGCCTCGCTGCAGCACTAATGCGAACCAGCCGGGGCGCATCCCGGCCACCACGCCGATCGCCGTGCCAATGATCGCGGCCGCCACCACGGCAACCACACCCATCAGCAAGACCGTGCCAGCACCGCTCAGCAACCTAGAAAAGATGTCGCCCCCGAACCCGTCGGTGCCCAGCAGGTAGGGCCAGCTTGGTGGCAGCAGCCGATCGCCGACGATGCCGGTAACCGGGTATGGCGTCCAAAACCACGCCACCACGGCGCTCACTACCAGCAGCCCCACCAGGGAGCCGCCGACAACCAGATTTGCTCGCCTCATCGCGCCGCCTGACCCAATCTGGGATCGAACAGCCGATAGGAGGTGTCCACCAGGAAGTTGATCACCAGCACGGCCGCCACCAGCAGCAACACAATCCCCTGCACCAGCACCAGGTCACGCTGGGCAACCGCCTGCAGCAACCGTGAGCCCAGGCCCGGCAAGGCAAACACCTGCTCGATGATGATCGCGCCCACTAGCAGCGTGGCTAACTGCAGCCCGATGACGGTAGTCAGCGAAATTGCGATGTTCCGGGTGCCGTGGCGCCACAGCGCACCCAGCGTAGACCAGCCCATTGCCCTGGCGGTGCGAAAGTAATCGGTGCCAAGCACCGAGATCACCGAGCTGCGCACGTAGCGGGTCAGGATGCTGGCCTGCACCAGGCTCAATGAGGCCACCGGCAGCACCAGGTGGCGTGCCCACTCAACCGGGTCATCGGCGAGCGGAACGTAGCCGCCAGCAGGCAGCACCCGCAGCCACACCGCGAACAACACGACCAGCCCCATGCCAGCCCAGAAAGCGGGAATAGCCAGCCCCAACTGCGAGGCGACAGACACCACTAAGCCGCTGGGGTGCCGCCGCCGTACCGCCGCGAAGGCCCCCATCGGCAGCGCCAACAGCAACGCGAGCAACATGCCTAGGCCAACCAGCCAGGCGGTGACGCCGAGTCTGGGCCCGATCTGGCTAACCACGCTGCGGCCGGTGATCATCGACGTGCCCAGATCACCGCGCAACATGCCACCCAGCCACTCCAGGTAGCGAAGCGGCAGCGGCCGATCTAGCCCCAGCTGCTGCCGCAGCTCAGCGGCCTCACCCGGACTGGCGTTCGTGCCAAGCATGATTTGCGCCACGTCGCCGGGCAGCAAGTTAGTGCTGAGAAAGATCAGCAGGGACGCCACCAGCAAGCTCACCACGAGTCCGACGACCCGCTGCAAGCTTGCAACAGTGAACAGCTGCGATTTCACCGCTCGATAGTGACGTGGGTGAGGTCAAACGACAGGTTCGTGGCATTGGCCTCGATGCCGCCGACCTGCTTGGTGGTGATGATCAGGTTTGGTAGCAGGAACAGCCAATCTGCGGCCGCGTCCTCGGCGAGCATGGCACTTGCCTGGCCCATCAGCTTCACATAGCTCTCGGCATCAGCGCTATCGGCCTGGCCGATCAGCTTTGCGAACTCTGGGTTGTCGTAGTGCCAGTAGTATTCCGGCTCGGCGAACTTTACGATGTCCCGCGGCTCGACGTGCGCCACGATGGTCAGGTCGTAGTCGCCAGCGGTGTAGACCAGATCCAGCCAGCGCGCGGGAAACTCCAGCTCGTCCAGCACGACGTCAATGCCGACCTCCTCCAACTGCGTGGCCACGAACCGGCCCGCTGATGGGCCGTACGGCAGCGTCGGCACCCGCAGCCGCAGCTGCAGCCCGTCGGCATAGCCGGCCTCGGCCAGGAGCTGCTTGGCTCGCGCTGGGTCGTAGGGATAGGTGTCTGCCAGGTCCGTGTACCACGGGTCGGTGGGCGGCACCATCGAGCCGATCAGCTGGCCTTTGCCGCCCCAGACCGCCGCTACGAGCGCTTTGCGGTCGATGGCATGGTTGATGGCCTGACGGACCCGCAGCTCTTGCAGCGCCTCGTTCTGGTGGTTAAAGCCGAGTACCACTTCGCCGTCGGTCGACCCTTCCAGCACCTGGAACCGGTCATCGCCCTCGAACTGGCCGATCGAATCGGGCACTGTCAGGTTGCTGATTACGTCCAGTTCGCCAGAAAGCATCGCGGTGTTCATCGCATTGGGATCAGCGAAGAACCGGAAATACACCTCGCTCACCTCGGGCTTGTCGCCCCAGTAGTCGGGATTGGTCTTGAGTTGCACATAGTTGCCCTGATCCCAGGCGACGAACTCGTACGGCCCGGAGCCGGCCGGTGCCGTGTTCAGGGTTTCCAGCCCAGCCGGGTCGTAGACAATGCCAGCGATGCCGGTCATGTCGTACAGCCACCGATTGCTGGCCTGCTTGAGCTTCACTTCGAGCGTGCCCTCGTCAACGACGACTACCTCCTCGACTGGCGCCCATTGTCCCTTGACCGTGTCGGTGCCAGTGCCGTCTAGGATGCGCTGGAACGATGTCGCCACCGCTTGCGCGGTCACCTGCTCACCGCTGGCGAACTTGGCGGCGGGATTTAAGTTGAAGGTGTAAGTACGGTTGTCAGCTGAGACCTGCCAGTCGGTAGCCAGCAGCGGCACGATATTGCCCTGGCCGTCGAGGCGCACCAGCGTCTCGTACACGTTGTAGAGCAGCACAAACGCCGTGCCCGCCCCGCTAACGGTCGACGGATCTAGCCCATCGGGCTCCCCCGTGGCGCCCACGTTCAAGACGGCAGCCGCTGCTGGGTCAGACTCAGTTGAGCACCCGACTGGCAGCAAAACCAGGCTGCATGCCAACAGCAGTCGCAGGGCAATAGATCTCATTTTCAACTCCTGTTTGGCCGGGCGGGTTCATTCTACCTATGGGCTGGGAAATTTTGTTATCCGAGACAGCCAGGGTATATTCGACTGCGCAACGCGGGGTGGAGCAGTTCGGTAGCTCGCTGGGCTCATAACCCAGAGGTCACAGGTTCAAATCCTGTCCCCGCTACCAATCCGATATCCTCGCCCAGGTATTGCTGGGCGAGGTTTTTCGTCTTAGCCGTCCTAGGCCATCCGGCTCGGGTAGCACGATTCCACCGTTGGCAAGCCACACCGCTAGCCTTATGCCCCATGAGCTATTCGCCCCTGGAGCTGGAGACACATCAGCTGGCTAACGGCCTGGAAATTGCCGTGCACAGTGACCCAGCAGCTCCCGGGGTTGCGGTGAACCTGTGGTACGAGGTCGGCAGCTTTGACGAAGACCCGGAGCGAACCGGGCTGGCTCACCTGTTCGAGCACCTTATGTTCGCCGGCTCGGCAAACGTCGGGCCGAGCGAGCACATGGCGCTGATCGAACAGGTCGGCGGCACCGTCAACGCGACCACCGCCACGGACCGCACCAACTACTTCGAGACGGTGCCCCCGGGCGCGCTGGAGCTAGCGCTGTGGCTGGAGGCCGACCGGCTGGGCTCGCTTGACCTGCAGCAGGCCACCCTGGATGCCCAGCGAAACGTGGTGAGCGAAGAATATCGCCAGCGCTACGAGAACCGCCCCTACAGCGACGCACTGCACCTGCTTTATGCCCAGCACTTCCCCGCCGGGCACCCCTACGCCCAGCTGCCAATCGGCGACATGGACCAGCTAGCCGCCACCTCTGTGGCGGAAGTCCAGGCTTTCTTCGACCGCTGGTACACCGCGAGCAACGCGCGGCTGGTGCTGGCCGGGGCGGTGCAACCAACGAAAGCCTTCGAACTGGTCGAACAGCATTTCGGGCCGCTGCCTAGGCGGGCCAAACCGGCACATCAGCCCTGCCCGGATACCAGCCTGCCGCCAGGCTGGCACAGCGTACATCGGCAAGTGCCGCACGAACTGGTTTATCTGAGCTGGCCTGCCCCACCAACCGCCGCCGAGCAGTTCCCGGCGCTGGAGTTGCTATTGGATCTGCTCACCGACGGCCAAGCCTCGCTACTGCACCGGCGGCTGGTTCGCCAAGCCGGGATCGCCAACAACGTCTACGGCATGCTGCTGCCACACCATCGCGGCCGCGGCATCGCCGCCATCATCGCCCGGCCTGCAGCGGGCGTATCGCCACAACAGCTCGTCGCGGCAATCCGCGCCGAAATTGAGCAAGTCACCGCGCCAAGCGAACTGACTGCTGACCTAAAGCGCGCCATTGCCCAATACGAGCGCAGCTTCCTGGCCCAACTCGCCACCGTCGCTGGCCGGGCCGACGCCATAAACGATGCCTGGCTCACCTACGGCGCCCCCGAAAAACTCAATACGGTGCTGCCGAACTTGCTCAGCCTGACCGCCGACGATGTCGCCGCAGCGGCAATACCGCTGACCGGCGAGCCACATGTGCTGCACTATCTACCCCAGGAGCCCGCATGACCCGGCCCACCGTCAAGATCAGCCACGACTGGGTCTTCCCCCGCGCACAGCGCCTAGAGCTAGCCACCGGCCTTAGTGTCCACGCGCTGCACATGCCGGGCCAACACCTAGCGGTAGCGACCCTGCTGCTACCCGCTCCCCTGGCACACGAGCCGAAAGCGCACGAAGGCGTCGCCACCCTGGCGCTGCACGCCGCCGACGAAGCCACCGCCAGCTATCCCGACGGCGGCTTCACCGCCGCCCTAGAAATGCTGGGTGCCCAGCTCTCCGGCGAAGTCGGTGAGCGCTACACGGCTTTCTTCCTAGATCTGCCGGTTCGCCACCTGCGCCAAGCAATGAGTCTGCTCACCGAGGTGGTGGGCCAGGCACAGTTCCACCCCCACGATCTAGCGCACCACACCGAACAACAGCTTGCCGAACTCGCCTTTCAGCGGCAGTCCCCGTCGGCGCTGGCTACACAAGCGTTGCGCAGCATCATGTACTCCCCCGCTGATCGCCGCAGCCGACCAACTGCTGGCTCGCCGAACACCATCGCCGCACTAACCCAGGACTCAGTAATCGCTTGGCAGCAGCGCCTCTGGCGAGCCTCGGCTGCCATCCTGGTGCTCGTCGGCGACTTCACCGAAACCGATCTTGCCGACAGCCTGGCTCCGTTGGAATCCTGGGCCGGCCTCGGGCAGCCGCCCGCAACCTCGGAACCACCCGCCGCTATTGCCTGCACCGTGCTGGTGGATCTGCCCAATGCCAGTCAGGCGACGCTGCGCATCGGACAGCCAACCATCGGCCGGACGGCGCCAGACTGGGCGGCGCTACGGATGGCAGGCCACGTGCTGGCCGGTGGTTTCAGCAGTCGCCTTAACCTGGAACTGCGGGAGCGCCTCGGCTACACCTACGGGATCGGTGGCGGCATGTCAGCCCGCAGCACCGACGGCAGGTTCAGCATCGGCGCCAACCTCAGCGTCGCTGCCACCGCGGATGCGCTGCACCGCATCCGCCAGCAACTCGCACTCGCCGAGCCAATCACCGAGGCTGAGGTCAGCGACGCCGCCACTTACCTGATCGGCATCGGCCCGTTGGCAAACGAAACCGCCGCCGGGGTAGCTAAACAGGCCAGCAGCCTGCTTAGCGCCGGAATGGGCCTTGACTATGTCGACCAGCATCGGGCCGAGCTGGCGGCCGTGACCGCGGATGCGGCGACGGCCGCGCTACGACGCCACGTGCAACCAGACCAGCTGTGTGTGGCGGTCGTCGGCCCAGCCGCCGAGCTAGCCCCAGCGCTGGGCGAAGACGTGCTCGTCGTCACCCCCGAAGCACTGCTCTAGTCGTCGAGGGCGGCCAGCGCCTCGTTCATCTTGCGCCTAGCCTGCACCGTCAGCTCCTGATATTCGCCGAGGTCGGCGGCCTTGAGCGCCTTATCGGCCCGCACAAACAGATCCATTGCCTGGCCAAGCAGTTCCTTGGCCCTGGCCGAACCAACCAGATCGGATTCACTCTGCGGCGATTCCTGCTCTTCGGAATTAATGCTCTCGCCGGTTTTAGCGCCGGCGTCGCCCTGGAATACCTCATCGAGCGCGGCCTGCAGCGTATCTCCGATGCCGACATACTCACCGAAGCGCACCACGACGAATCGCAGCGACGGATAGGCACCCGTAGTCGAGGAGGTCTTGGTGTAAATCGGCTGCACGTAGATCAGCCCGCCGCCCAGCGGCAGCGTAAGCAGGTTGCCATAGATCGCGGTCGCGGTCCCCTGCCGGTTAAACGGCAGCAGCCGCTCGGCGACTGACTCGTTGGTGGAGATCGCGTTGTAGGTCTGCCCTGGGCCGGCAATCTGTTCCGCGTCTGAGAGCTTCAGCACCCGGATCTTGCCGTAGTCGTCGCTTTGCGCATCAGCGTTAACACCCATGTAAACCGACAGGTTTTCCCGGCCTCGCGGCACGAAGACGGTGGTGTTTGCGTAGTGCGGTTCATCGTCGCCCGGCCATCTGATCGTCAGGAAGTAGGGCGGCTCCTTGAGCTTTTCTTCCCCGCCGCGTACCGGATCATTGGGCACCTCCCACACGTCCGACTGCTGATACCAGGTGTCGCTGTTGGTCGTGTGGTACAGCCCCAAAATGCTGCGCTGGATCTTAAACAGATCCTGCGGGTAGCGCAGATGCTCTAGCAGCTCGGCAGAGATCTCCGACTTGGGCGTCACCGTACCTGGGAACACCTTCGACCAGGTCTGCAGAATCGGATCGGTTTCGTCCCACTCGTACAGCTTGACGGTGCCGTCGTAGGCATCGACCGTGGCCTTAACCGAGTTGCGCAGATAATTTACTTCCTTGCCCAGGGTACGTTCGTTGGCACTGGTGCGAGTATCAGAAGTCGCGGTCTGCCAATTCAGCTGCGTAGAGTTCGGGAACTGCGATGTGGTGGTGTAGGCATCGACAATCCACACGATTCGGCCGTCGACCACGCTCGGATACGGATCGGAATCCACCGTCAGCCATGGCGCAACGGCATTAACCCGCTCCACCGGGATTCGCTTGAACAGCAGCCGCGACTCGGAGTTCACCCGCTCTGAAAGCATCAAGTTGATATCGCCGAATCGCATGGCGAACGCTGCCTTGGTGAAGAAGTTACCGATCGGCACCCCGCCCTCACCGGTGTAAGTGAACTTCGACTCGGTCCGGCCTTCACCACCGGCAGGGGTGTCGAGCTCGAACGGCTCCCGATCAGCTGGGGCACCAGCGACCACCCAATGCCCGGTCTTCTCCCCGTAATAGATGCGGGGCTCATTTTCCGGCAGCAGCCCGACGGTCGGGATGCCACCAGAGAAAAACACCGGCTCGCCGTTGGATTCGCGTTGATTGCCGTAGGCCGCAACCATGCCATAGCCGTGGGTGTATACGGTGCGCTTGTTGTTCCAGGTATCGCCCGCTTCCACGCTGGCCAAGTCCAGTTCGCGGGCTGCCACGACGGCGTCAGTGCGCCGCCCGTCGATGACGTAGCGATCGACGTCCAAGGTGGCAGGGAAAGCATAGTAACCGCGCACCTGCTGCAGCTGCTCGAAGGTGGGCGCGATCACGGCCGGATCCATCAACCGAATCGCTGGCAACGCCTCGGCATCCGCGCGTAACTGCCCGGCACTCACCGAGGTCGTCGCCTCGTAATCGGTGATCTCCACATCATCAATGCCGTAGGCGTAGCGGGTGGCCGCAATGTTGGCCTGAATGTAAGGCTTTTCCTTGATCGGCTCGTCCGGGTTCACCTCGAAGCTTTGGATCACCCAGGGATAGCCGGTCGACAAAATCAGCGACGACACCACGAGCAGCGCAATGGCCGCGCCCGGCACGCTCCAGCGCACCTTCCAGGCGTTGTAGAACAGCAGCACCGCCACGATGGCGGCGATCCCAGCCAAGACGAGCTGAGCTGGCATCCGAGCCGTGGCGTCGGTGAAGGTTACCCCGGTGAATCGCCAGCTGGTCGTCGTCAGGAAGGCGAACCGCTCCAGCACCGCTGAGGCGGCATAAAGCAACAACAACAGCCCCAGCTGCACGGAGAGTTGGCGCTGCGCGCCCAACGTGGAACGCTTCGCGGCACCGCCTAGGTTGCGAAGCCCCATGACGGTGATCGAACCGGTTAGGAAATGCAGCATTGCCACGCTGATCGTCGCCACGACCAACGAAAAAATGACATATCCCAACACGAACCGCCACCAGGGAAGATGGAACACATAGAACGAGGCATCCATGCCCAAAATCGCGTCGCGCTGGTTGAATTCAGTGGCCCGCCACCACCCCAGGAAGGTGGTGCTCATCGAAGCGGCCGCACCACCGCCGAGCAGACCCACTACCGCTGCCACAGCTCGCATCATTGCTTTCGAGCGTTCGTCGAAGAC
>PDSD01000074.1 GCA_002748325.1 Arachnia propionica
GCAGCGCAGCTTCATTGGCGACATCCGCACCTCCCAGCCGTGTCCGTCCTGCCGCGGCTACGGCACGACGATCCCCAACCCCTGCTCCGAGTGCTCCGGCGAGGGTCGGGTTCGCTCCACCCGCAACATCAGCGTTCGCATCCCCGCCGGGGTGTCGAGCGGCATGCGGGTGCACCTGGACGGCCAAGGCGAAGTCGGCCCCGGCGGTGGCCCGGCTGGCGACCTATATGTCGAGGTTCAGGTGATGGAGCACGATTCCTTCCGCCGCGACGGCGACAACCTGGAGGTGGTCGTCAAACTGCCAATGACCGCCGCCGCCCTAGGCACCAGCGTCAACGTCACCACCCTGGAGGCCGAGTGGGAAGGCTCCGATCTGGACGACCGCAAGGTCGCGGTGGAGGTGCCATCCGGTACGCAGTCGGGCACTCGTATCGCCATAAAGGGCCGCGGCGTGCCGAAGCTACGCGGCAAGGGCCGAGGCGATCTCGGCGTGACCTTCCTGGTGCACACGCCCACCAAGCTCGACGAGCGGCAACGCGAACTGTTGCGCGAGTTGGCACAGCTGCGCGACGAGACCCGGATAGAGGCGGAAACCCAAAGCAACAAGGGCGTGTTTGGTTGGCTGCGCGAGGCCTTCGGCTGAGGCCATGACCGCGCTACTGTTTCTGGCCCCACTGGGTGTGGTCGCGCCTGGCCAGCGAGTCTTGGTCGACGGTGCCGAGGCCTGGCACGCGCTGGTGCGCCGCGTCGAGGTAGGCGAGATCGTGTTGGTCGCCGACGGCGCAGGCCGGGCGATCCGCGGTCCGGTGCGGCAGGTTAGCAAGCAGGGCCTGAGCGTCGAGGTGGCCGAGGTGCTGCAACAGCCTAAGCCGGAGCTAGAGATCGTCGCCGTGCAAGCGCTGGCCAAGGGGGAGCGCTCCGCGCTAGCGGTGGCGATGCTCACCGAGGTTGGCGTTAGCGAGATCCTGGCGTGGCAGGCTAGCCGCTGCGTTGTGCGCTGGCAGGGCGAGCGAACAGAAAAGTCGCTGGCTAAATGGCAGAGCACGGCCCGGGAGGCGACCAAGCAGTCTCGTCGGTTCTGGGTGCCGCAGGTGCGGCAGGCGAGCACCGCCGACGTGGTGGCGCAGTTGCAGCAGGCCGACCTGGCGGTGGTGCTGCACGAGGAGGCTACCGAGTCGCTGGCCGACCTGCCGCTGCCCGAACGCGGCCGCGTCGTGGTGGTGATCGGCCCCGAGGGTGGCATCAGCCCCGACGAACTGGACGCCTTCGACGCGGCCGGCGCTCGTGCCGTCACCATCAGCGACGGCGTGCTGCGCACCTCTACCGCTGGCACCGTCGCGGCAGCGCAACTGTGGGCACTGGCGGGCAGGCCGCGATGAGTTTTTCGTTCCAGGTCGAGGCGCACTTGGCTACCGGCGGTCGAGCCGGCACGATCACCACGCCGCACGGCACCATCCGGACCCCGGCGTTCATCCCCGTCGGCACCAAGGCGACGGTCAAGGCCGTGCTGCCCGAGACGATGGCCGAGTTGGGGGCGCAGGCGCTGCTGGCCAACGCCTACCACCTGTACCTGCAGCCCGGCGCCGAGCTGATCGACGAGGCCGGTGGCCTCAGCACCTTCATGAACTGGCCCGGCCCCACCTTCACCGACTCCGGCGGCTTCCAGGTGATGAGCCTGGGGGCCGGTTTCAAGAAGGTAATCGCGATGGAACAATCCGATGCCGCGGCCGACGACCAGGCGGTTGCCAAGGGCAAAACCCGGCTGGCCAAGGTCGACGAGGACGGCGTCACCTTCACCAGCCACCTCAACGGCGACAAGCACCGGTTCACCCCCGAGGTCTCGATGCAGATCCAGCACCAGCTGGGCGCCGACATCATCTTCGCCTTCGACGAGTTGACCACGCTGCACAACACCCGCGAATACCAGGAGACCTCGGTGGCGCGCACCCACCGCTGGGCGGCCCGCTGCCTGGCCGAGCACAAGCGGCTGAGCCAA
>PDSD01000084.1 GCA_002748325.1 Arachnia propionica
CCATGCGTCAACGCAAGCTCCAGATCGGCCGGGTCTCGCAAGTACTGCGCCAAAAAACCGGCCATGAACGTATCGCCCGCCCCGACGGTGTCGGCCACCTCGACGGTTCGCCCTGGCACCCGCAGCTCTCGACCGTCTGGTTTCACCGCGACCGCGCCGTGTTCGCCCAAGGTGACGATGAACATCGCCAGCCCGTATTCGGCTGCCCAGGCCTGGGCGTAGGCCACCGGCTCGTCATCGTCGACCAGCCAGTTGATGTCGTCGTCGCTGGCTTTGACGATGCCTGCGCCAGAGCCGACCGCCGCCATGAGGTCGGCGACATCGGCGAAGTAGCGGTCACGGTCGGGCTGCACGGTTGGCCGAACATTAATGTCGTAGCTGACGGTAGCGGCCGTGCCAGCCACGAAGTCGCAGACGGCCTTGGCGCCGCTACCAACCACTGCCCCGACGGAACCAAAGTGCAACCAAGTATCCGCATCAAGCTGCGGGAACTCCGCCGCCTGCCACACAAAGTTGGAGGTGTTGTCGAAGTGGAAGGTGTATTCGGCCTTGCCGTCAACCCCCAGCGAAACCACTGCCAGCGACGTGGGCTCCGGCGCCGCCACCGCCAGGTCCAGTTGCACGCCGCTGTCTAGCAGGTGTCGGCGGATCTGTCGGCCAAATGCGTCCGGGCCAAGCCGCCCCAGGAAGTGCACATCGCAACCCAATTTGCCGAGGGCCACGGCGGTGTTCATCGGGCCACCACCAGCCAACGCTTGCCACCTGTTGCCGGGGCCGCCCGGCTCTGGCAGCAGATCGATCAGCGCTTCACCACACACCACAAATTTCATGCGGCTCACTTTACGCCCTCGCTAGGCGTTAGTCGTCGTCCCATCGCTGCGGCGGAATCCCCAAGTGGTGCAGCCGAACCAGCATCTCCAAGACCGGGTGCTGGGGCTGCAGCCGGTCAAGTTGTTCCATGCAGGCGCTCTGCTGCGCCCCATAGCCGGTCAGCCAGCAGGTTACCGCCAGTAATGCCAGCACGTTGATTGCCGCCCGCGCGTCGCACTGAGCCCGGGCCTGCAACAGCCGCACGCGCAACGACTTAGCGTCTGCCCGGGTAAGCCGGGACATGACTTCGCTCACCAACTGTGGTGTTTCCAGCAGCACCGCCAGCCTGCCAGCCTGCTCTGGCCGCAGCCCAGTTGGGGCAGCGACCAGGCTGTCGAACTGGCGCATCGCCTCGGTTAGGCTCATCCCCTGCACGGCCGCGCGTTCCTGCGCCAGCAGCTGTGCCAGCGCACCGTCGTCAGCACCTGGTGGCGGCATCACCTCGGCTACAGCTTCCGCACGCGAATCAACTATGACGATGCCCTGGTACACCGCCTCAGCCACCACCGCTGAATCCAGCCAACAGTAAGGCTCACCAGGCCCATCGCCCCACACTTCCTCGTCGCACCACAGCTGCTCGCCGTCGGTGGACAGCACCCGCATCACATCGCCTTCAAACACGTCGATCAATTCACGCAAGCTCGCCGCCACCTCGCGCCTATCCTGGCCGTAACCAAGCAGCACGACCTGGCATGGGCTGGCCTCGTCACAGGCGTTCAACAGTTGGACGGCCACCTCAGCGAAGTCGGTCGTATACCAATCGAGATCCATCCGGGAACAGAACTGGACGCGCCGCTGCCGCAGGGCCAGCACCACGCATGACTCCCGCGGGCGAAACCCCAAAACTATCGCCGGGAGGGCCAACAGATCACGCTCGTCGGTGCCATGCAGCACCACGCTGTTAGTAACCATGCCTACAAGATCAATGCGGCCAACCCGGTTTGGTCAGATTCGTCGCTGCCTGTGCAAAGAAGGAGCGCTATTCTGAGAATTGATGAGTAATCCATCCTGGCAGCAGCGCCCCACCCCACCTTCGCCGTGGTCACGCCAAGATCCGAACTGGGCCCCGCCCACGTTCGTCGATCGGGAGC
>PDSD01000085.1 GCA_002748325.1 Arachnia propionica
GCGTCATAACTAGATTCTGCGAACAGCCGTGCAGCGGCGTCCAATATGTCTTTGCGGGCCTCTTGCCCCGCCGGCCTACGTCCCCGCTTCGCCACAGCTGCTCCTAGCTCACTTGTCGGGCCGCTCCCCGCGCGCTCTTAACTCAGCCAGTTTCGCATACATGTCGTCCACAATCTGTCCGAAACGCTTCTCAACCTCTCGGCGCTTGACCTTCAGGGTGGGGGTGAGCAGGCCGTTGTCCATGGTGAACTCCTCCCACATCAAACGCAGATCCTTGACCTGCTCGTACGATGCAAGGCGTTCAGTGGCGGCGGCCACCCGCTGCCGGACCGCCTCCAGAACCTGTTGATTCTCAAACAGCTCCTGCACATTTGACGCATGAACCTGCAGCGAATCCGCGAGCTCCTCAAGCTGAGGCAGCGACGGGCGGACGAGCAACGTCAGGAAGGGCCGATTGTCACCCAACACCACCGCATACTCGAACAGAGGATCCGCGAGTATCAGCCCCTCAATCGCCTGCGGCGCGATGTTCTTGCCGTTCTGGGTGACGATGATGTCCTTCAGCCGATCCGTGATCACCAGGTAGCCATCAGTGTCGACATACCCCACATCACCGGTGTGCAGCCAGCCATCACTCAACACTTCAGCGGTTGCCTCGGGCTGATTCCAGTAACCGCGCATCACGTTCGGCCCCTTGTACCAAATCTCACCATGGTCGGCGATCTTGATCTCGCAGCCAACAATCGGTCGACCGACCGTGCCAAACTTGAATGCCCCCGGACAGTTGAAGCTGACCAGCGGGCTGGCCTCGGTCAGACCGTAGCCCTGACACACCAAGAGCCCCGCTGCTGAGAAGAACTCCTCAACTTCGCGGCGCAGCGGCGCCCCGCCTGCGGCCAAAACACGCGACCGACCGCCGAGCGCGTCCCGAATGTTCTTCAGCACCAACCGATCGGCGATGCCGAGCTGGGCACGCCAGAAGAGAGTTGGGGTTTTGCCTTTGCGATAGGCCCGCTGACAGCGGCCTCCGACCCGGAAGGCCCACTCAAAGATCTTGCGCTTCAACGGTGAACCAGTCACCTTTTCGTGAGCCACCGTGTAGATCTTCTCGAACAACCGGGGCACCGACGCCAGCAGCGTCGGTTTCGCCCAAACCAGCTGGTCGGCGACCGTCTTCGGGTCTGCCACGTAGGTGTTGGTGGCGCCGCACGAAAATATGCACACCGTCCACGCCCTCTGTAGCGAATGGCTCAACGGAAGGAAGCACAGAGCGTCGTCATCAGGGCCAATCTCAAAGAACGCATCAATCACCTTCCACTGTGCGATCATGCCCCGGTGGACGAGCATCGCACCCTTTGGGTCACCGGTGGTGCCGGAGGTGTAGGAGAGAGTGTAAAGATCATCGGGGTCGGCTTCATCGAGCCGATGGGTCAGCGTGTCACCGACATCCAGGAACTCGTCCCAGGACATCACGCGCTCATCTTCTACCGGCGCGAAGCTGACAACCCGCTTCAGATTTGGCAGGCGATCCCACGCCTCAACGAGCGGCGCCAACTCCTCTGGGCCGCCAATGAACGCAGTCTCAGCCCCGGAATCGCCAATCACATGGGCCACCTGATCTGGCGTCGAGGTTTGATAGATCGGCACAGGTACAGCGCGGCTATAGAGGCACCCGTAGTCGGCGGCAGACCACTGCGGGCTATTGCGAGCAAAAATCGCCACCCGATCACCGGCCTGGACGTCCCAGCTCATGAGGCGGGTCGCAACCTGACGCACCTGGTGCTCGAATTCGGCATAGGTCTGGGTGTGGGAATCATCAGTGCCAGGTATCCGCACCCGCGTCGCCACCCTATCAGGGTATTGGGCCGCGACCTGGGCCAAGGCCTTACCTACGTGGTAATCAATTTGGCTAGTGTTCATGATCGTTCCTACCTCACTTGCGGACGCCCGG
>PDSD01000080.1 GCA_002748325.1 Arachnia propionica
GAAAGGGCGGGGCGCGAAGACCAGCTACCTGCTCACCACCCATCTGCTGCCGCATTCCGCACCGCCGATGCTCACCGTGGTGGGTCTTAGCGCGGCAGCTCTGCTGGGCGGAGCCCCGGTTGTCGAAACAGTCTTTACTTGGCCGGGAGTCGGCCTTTACGTCGTGCAGGCAATCGAAAAGCGTGACCTGCCTGTGGTCGCGGGCACCACGATGTTCGCAGTCGTGGTCTACATTGCGGTTTCGTTCCTGACCGACATGATCCTCGAACGCATCGAGCCGAATTGGGACCCAGACAAATGATTAGGCAGCTTTGGGGCCACTTCGAAGGCCGTATCGGACTCATCATCACAGCCACGCTGGCGGTTGTGCTCATACTCGGGCCGCTGGCAACCCAGGACCCGGACGCGACAGACTACGCTGCGACGTTAATGGGTCCCAGTTCGGCCCACCTACTTGGCACGGACATGGCCGGACGAGACCTGTTCGCCCGCGCCATCGCCGGAGGCGCCACATCCTTGGGCGCGGCGCTCTTGGTGTTCGTCATCACGTCCTTCGTAGGACTCGTGGCGGGCGTGGCGGCCGCGAGCCTCGGAGGCATCGTGGACGTCATCATCTGCCGCATCATCGACATCATGTTGGGCCTGCCCGCCCAAGTGTTTGCCCTAGCCATTGTAGGCCTGCTGGGTCCAAGCTTCACGAACCTCGTGTTAGCAATGTCGATCACGGGCTGGGCGTCACTCGCCCGCCTGGCACGAACATGTTCCCTCGGCAGCTCAAGCGAGCCGTTCGTCCTCGCCGCCCGCATGGCCGGGGTTCGGGAATGGCGGATCCTGATGGAACACATCGTGCCCATCGCCTGGTCCCGGGTGCTCGTCTTGGCCACGCTACACATCGGCTCTACCATTCTGGTTTTGAGCGGTTTATCGTTCCTGGGTTTGGGCGCGCAGCCGCCCGCAGCCGAGTGGGGCAACATGCTGTCGCAAGCGAGGGACACCGCCGCCTATGCACCGTGGCAGCTCATCGGGCCAGGCATCGGCCTGTTCTTGTCCATCGCTGCCGCCAACCTGATCGCCGACGCGCTGCGCGACATTACGGGGGTGCAAAGCGATGTCTTCTAAGAATCCACCGGCCGCGAATTCGGATGCTCCGCTGGTTGAGGTATCCGATCTATCGGTTTGGTACCCAAACGGTTTTCAAGCGCTGCACGACATCAGCGTAACGATCGATCACAAGGCCACCGTCGGGCTCGTCGGCCCGTCCGGCTGCGGCAAGTCCACGTTCGTCAAGACACTGTTGGGCCTGCTGCCAAAGGGCAGCAAGGTGACCGGCTCAGTGAAGGTCGTCGGCATCGACATCCTCACTGCCGATGCCGAAACAGTGCGCAAAGCACGCGGCCTGATCGTCGGTTACATCGCCCAAGACCCATTCGCCGCCTGCGACCCGATGCGTCGGGTCGGGCATCACATTGAGGCAGCATGGAAGATGCATCAACTGCCCGTGCCAGATCAGGCGGCGGTAAAGCAGCTGCCCTCGGTCGGTATCGCGAACGCGCCAAAGCGGGTGTCGGATCGTCCATTCGCCTTCTCCGGCGGTATGTTGCAACGCGCATCAATCGCGGCCGGCACAGTGCATGACCCTCAGCTCGTGCTGGCCGACGAGCCAACTAGCGCATTGGACGCGGAGCTAGCAGATGACGTGCTCGAACTCATCGACGAACGCTCCAAGGGACTGCTACTGGTCACCCACGACCTAGCCCTAGTTGCTGACCATTGTGAGCAACTTGTCGTCATGAGTGGCGGTGAGGTGGTAGAACGCGGGCTCACACGCGAAGTATTGGCCGACCCGGAAACGGACGCGGCCAAGGAGCTGGTAGCGGCCTCCCCCAGGCTGTCGGGCACCAAGCCGGATCCCCGCCCACAGGGCCAATTAGTGGTTCAGGCCAAGGAT
>PDSD01000067.1 GCA_002748325.1 Arachnia propionica
CTTGAGCGTTCGTCCGATGGCCTTGAAAGCAGGCAGCATGTCTCCCCGTAAACCCAAATCTCACAAGGCCGACGGCACCCCAAAACGTCGCTGGACCGCTGCCGAACGCGCGGCGCGGGGGCATTCACCCCGGCGGCGCGGCGGCGGCAGTAGGTCGAAGCCCGATACCCGCCGCGAACCCGGCAAGGCCGAGCAGCGGCGGCGTAGCGAGGCAGCCGACGACAGGTTCGCGCGCCCCAAGCGCCGACCCCAGCAGCGCCGCGACCGTGACGCTGCTCAAGGTCAGCAGCGCCAGGGTGCGCCGCAGTGGGGCCGCGGCGACCGGGACGAGCGGCGCCCAGGCAACCAGCGTCGCGGTAATCGGTTTGAATCCGAGCAACGCGAGGGACGCACCCGCCGCAAGGATTGGCGCGACGACTCCCGGTCCTCGCATCGCGATTCGCAGCAGCGGCCTGATCGCCGGGCCGGCCGCGGCAAGAAGGCCGCATGGCGCGGTCGCGACGAGGGTCGAAAATCGGGCTGGAGCCACAAGCCGCGCCGCGACGACCACCGCGCCGCACGAAAGCAAGCCAGGCCGGGCAGCGAGGCGCAGCCGGTGGCCGACACGATGCAGTGGCAGGCGCCCGATACGGCCCAGGCTGAAACGACCGGGCAGCACACGGGCTTCAGCGAGCTCGGAGTCGATGCTCGGCTGGTGGCTGTGCTGGCAAGCCGCGGCATCACCGAGCCGTTCCCCATCCAGCGCGCCACGATGGCCGACGTACTGGCCGGGCGCGACGTGCTGGGGCGCGGCCGCACCGGCTCCGGCAAGACATTAGGTTTCGGCCTGCCTATGCTGCAGCGCCTGGCCCACCATAAGCGCCAGCAGGTACCAGCTGGTCTGATCCTTAGCCCCACCCGGGAGCTCGCGATGCAGATCGCAGATGAACTGGCCGGGCTCGCCCAAGCAGTTGAACTGAGCTTGACCCTGGTGGCTGGCGGCATGGCCTATGGCCCACAGCTCAAGGCTTTCGAGCGTGGGGTGGACGTGGTGGTCGCGACGCCGGGGCGGCTGATCGACCTGCTAGAGCAGGGCGTCGTCGACCTCAGCCAGATCAAGATGACGGTGCTGGACGAAGCCGACCTGATGTGCGACATGGGCTTCTACCCAGACGTCACCCGGATTGTCGACGCCACGCCCAACGGGCAGCGGCTGCTGTTCTCCGCGACGCTCGACGATGCGGTGGACCGCCTAGTGCGCGAGTATCTGCATAAGCCCGTCACCCACGAGGCGGACGTGCGGGCAGGCAGCGCCATGACCCACCACCTGTTGCATATCGCTGGCCACCACAAGAACGAGGTGACCGCCCAACTGGCCACCAGGGCGGGCCAAACGCTCGTCTTCACCCGCACCCAACGCGGCGCCGAACGGGTTGCGGAGCAGCTGCGCGAGGCCGGAGTGCTGGCGGGCGCGCTGCACGGCGGACTCACCCAAGGGGCGCGGGCTCGCGTGATGCGAGCATTTCGCGAGACCAAACTGCCGGTACTGGTAGCCACCGATGTCGCGGCCCGCGGCATCCACGTCGACGACGTCGCGCTGGTGCTCCAGGTCGACCCGCCGATGGGGGCAAAGGATTACGTGCACCGGGCCGGGCGAACCGCCCGAGCGGGCGCGCACGGCACCGTCATCAGCCTGGTGTTGCCGCACCAGCGCAAGCTGATGCGCCGCCTCACTGGCCAGGCGAAGGTTAACGCGGAGCAGCTTGAGGTCACCCCGGGCTGCGACGAGCTCGTCGAGATCATCGGCGGCCCCATCGAACACCGGGAAGCGGTGGCTGAGTCGGTTTATCAGGAATTGGTTGCGCCGCCCAAGCCGCATGGCCGCGGCAGGCGGCGCGGTGCGCCTCGCCGCTCCCGGCGCTAAACTTTTTGCCCTTATGAGCAGTTCCCTAAGCCTACGAGTCGCGCTCCCAGCCGACGCTTCGGCGATGCACGAAGTGATCCAGCGGGCCTTCTCGGCTCGGCCTGCGGTCGACCCGCCAGCATCGGCCCTTGGCGAAACCGCAGCCGATGTGGCCGCCACCTTGCGCGAGGGCACCGGGGTCTGCGCCGAGGTAGCAGGTCAGCTCGTCGGCTGCCTGCTAATCAGCTACGCCGGTCCGGTCGCAACGCTGCAACGCATCAGCGTCTTGCCCGAGCACGCCGGGCAGGGAATCGCGGGCTACCTGGTAACCGCTGCCTGCCAACTGGCCGCCGAGCAGGGCGCGACCACGGTGGAATTGTTGACCCGCTCGGAGTTCCCGGAGCTGACGCAGCGCTGGACTCGCAAAGGCTTCGAGGTAGTCCGGCAGGTGCCCGAGGGAGCAGTGTTGGCTCGGCCATTGCCGGTGCTGGTACGAGTGGCAACCGGGCCGGACATGCAGCGGCTTGGCGCTCGGTTGGCGCAACTGCTGCGCGCCGGGGATGTCGTCATCCTCTCCGGTGAGCTAGGCGCGGGCAAAACGACACTCACCCAAGGCATCGGCCAAGGACTCGGCGTCGACGGGGCGATCATTTCGCCGACGTTCGTGATCTCCCGCGTGCACCCGAACCCGAGCGGGCGGCCAGATCTGGTGCACGTCGACGCCTATCGGCTCGGCAGCGCCGGGGAGCTGGCCGACATCGACCTGGACGCGTCGCTAGATTCGGCGGTGACGATCATCGAATGGGGGGAAGGCAAGGCCGAATGGCTGTCGCCGGACCGGCTGGACGTGCTGATCGAACGCTCGGCAGACCCTAGCGACGACACCCGCTACGTCTATCTTGCTGGCACCGAGAAGCGCTGGCGCAACGCCGGATTGGAGCAACTGGCATGACCTGGAGCCTTGGCATCGACACTTCCTACTTTGTCGCCACCGGGCTGGCTCGCGACGGTGAGGCCGTCGACGAGTTGGTGGTGCCCGACACCAGGGCGCACGGCGAAGCACTCATGCCTGCCGTGATGCGGCTGTGCGAACGCAACCACATCAGCGTCTCCCAACTAGACGAGATCGTCGTCGGCATGGGGCCGGGGCCGTTCACCGGGCTACGGGTGGGCATCGTGGCGGCCGAGGTGCTGGCGGCTGCGGGCGAACTGTCGCTACACCGGGTGTGCTCGCTGGATGTCGTCGCGCGGCAATGGCAGGACGCGCCCGCAGAGTTCCTGGTCTGCTCCGATGCGCGCCGCCGCGAGGTCTACTGGGCGCGCTACCAAGGTGGTAGCAGAATTGGGCAGCCGCAGGTGAGCCCTGCGGCGCAGCTGCCCGAGCTGCCCATCGCCGGGTTGTTGCCCGATCACGTGCAAGACCGCAGCGTCGCGCCAGGGGCGCCGACGCAGCTTTCGGCCGCGACCCTGGCGGCCAGATGGCGCGAGCTGCCCGAGGCCGACGCCGAGCCGTTCTACCTGCGCCCGGCAGACGCCACCGTCGGAGGGCCACCGAAGTCGGCGCTGCCGAAGCCGAGGCTGCGGCGATGACGATCCGTGCGGCAAGCGAAGCCGACCTGGGAGCGATCACGGCGCTGGAGGAGTGCTTTCCTGCCACGCAACGCTGGTCGCAGACCCTGTGGCGAGACGAGGTAGCGGCCGACGACCACCTGGTCTTGGTGGCGGCCGACCAGGCAACCACCGTCGCGGCGGCTAGCTTCGCGCGGGCAGGTGACGTCGTGGATCTGAACCGGGTCGTGGTGGCGGCGAGCCACCGGCGGCGCGGCCTAGCCAAGCAGCTGCTGGCACATGGCTTTGCCTGGGCGCGCAGCGGTGGCGCGGAGCGGGTCATGCTGGAGGTACGCCACGACAATCAGGCAGCGCTCGCGTTGTATCACCACCTTGGCTTTCAACAACTGGCGGAGCGGCGTGACTACTACGGCCGGGGGATCGACGCAGTGGTGCTCGCTAGCGAAATCGGGGATGCCAACCCCGGCGATGAGGGGAGCGACGATGACTGAACCGTTGGTGCTTGGCATCGAATCAAGCTGCGATGAGACCGGAGTGGGTATCGTTCGCGGCCACGAGTTGTTGGCCAACGAGGTCGCCAGCTCAGTGGAACTGCATGCGCGTTTCGGGGGAGTGGTTCCCGAGATCGCCAGCCGCGCCCACCTTTCGGCGTTGGTGCCGACGCTGCGGCGCGCCTGCGAAACGGCCGAGGCGGAGCTGGCCGACATCGACGCAGTCGCCGTCACCGCCGGACCTGGCTTGGTGGGGGCGCTACTGGTGGGCGTGTCCGCCGCCAAAGCCCTCGCGAGCTACCTAGGCAAGCCGCTATATGGCATCAACCACCTCGTCGGCCATGTCGCGGTCGATCTGCTGGAGCACGGGCCGCTGCCCACGCCTGCGGTTGCGCTGCTGGTTTCCGGCGGACACACCAGCCTGCTGCACGTGCGCGACATCGTCACCGACATCGAAGAGCTGGGGGCCACCATCGACGACGCGGCAGGTGAGGCCTACGACAAGGTGGCCCGGCTGCTCGGCCTGGCCTACCCGGGCGGGCCGGTGATCGACCGGCTGGCCGCCGAGGGTGATCCGAACGCCATCAAATTCCCCCGCGGGCTGACGGCCCGGCACGACCTGGCACGGCACCGCTTCGACTTCTCTTTTTCTGGGCTCAAGACCGCCGTCGCCCGCTGGGTCGAGCAGGCCCGGCTAGACGGCCGGGAGGTGCCAGTGGCCGATGTGGCGGCGAGCTTCCAGGAAGCCGTCGCAGATGTGCTGACCGCCAAAGCTATCGACGCGGCCCAACACGTCGGGGCCGAGACCATCCTGCTGGGCGGCGGGGTAGCGGCCAATTCCAGGTTGCGCACCCTGCTGGCCCAGCGAGCCGACGAGGCCGGGCTGGCGGTGCGGCGGCCCCGGCCAGCCCTTTGCACTGACAATGGCGCGATGATTGCGGCAGTTGGCTCGGCGGTGATTGCGGCCGGGCTAGCGCCCTCTGGTCTCGATCTGACAGTTGACCCAGGAATGCCGCCGGCAAGGATTGTTGTGTAGCAAATAGATAACTGCGTAACCTATTGGGCCACGATCGCATAACTTTGGCCACGATTGCATAACGATCTGTCGCAAACTGTCTCAAAAAATGCCAAAGCCATCGCTGGCTAAGCATTAACCCCGGTATCATTCCGCGAATAGAGCCCATTCCAGGGCGACGTCGTATTCGACAAAGGAGAAAATATGAAGTTGAAGGGAACAACTGCGTCCCTCGCGCTTCTGCTGAGCGGCGCACTGCTGCTGGGTGCATGCACCAGCGACGCAGGCGTAGAGACTGCGGAGGACTCAAAGTCCCCCGCAGAGCAACAGCAAGAAAGCACCGCTGAAAATACCGAAGCCACTGCTGAAGAGGGTGGCGTTGAAGTAAGCGGCGATATTGCTGCCTGTGCCCAGAAGGTGGATGTCACTGCCCCCAAGGACGGCCAGGTCGTGTTCACCGCCGGCCCCGGATCGTGGGACGGCTACAACAACCTGACCAGCCGCACCTACTCGACCTACAACTCCGTGATCGTCGACCAGATGATCGGCGGCTTCATCTACTACGGCGTTGACGGCACCATCTGCCGCAACGAAGAGTTCGGCACCTTCGAGGTCCTCAGCGAAAACCCGCTGAAGGTTCAGTACACCATCAGCGACAAGGCAGTTTGGTCTGACGGCACCCCCGTCACCATCAATGACTTCCTGCTCGATTACGCCTCGCAGAACCCCGAGTGGCTGGTGCCTGGCTACATCAGTGGCTCCGATCCGGATGCCAAGCCGCTGTTCGACAGCGTGAGCACCTCCCTGCCTGAGCAGGTTCCCAACGGCCCGCAGGGCGAAGTTGGTTCCAAGACCTTCACCCTGGAATACGCCAACACCTACCCCGACTACCAGCTCCTCGTCGGTGGCGCTTTCCCGGCGCACGTCGTGGCAAAGCAGTCGGGCCTTGAGCCTGAGGCACTGGCGCAGGCCATTCTGGATCAGAAGGCTGACGTCGTCACCAAGGCTGCCGAGTTCTGGAACAATGGCTGGATCTTCAACCCGGGCGAACTGCCGGACGCTTCCGTGATTCCGTCGAGCTCGCACTACAAGATCAAGCAGGGCGGCTGGGACGACACTTCCCTGACGCTGGAAGCTAACGACAAGTACTGGGGCACTCCTGCTGCCACCAAGAACCTCGTGTTCCGCTTCATTGATGACGCTGCCATGGCGCAGGCACTGCAGAACGGTGACGTGAACGCGATCACCCCGCAGGCCACCGTCGACACCCTCGGCCAGCTTGAGGCGATCGGCCCGGCCGTGAAGGTTGAAACCTACTCGACCTTCACCTGGGAGCACTTCGACTTCAACTTCGCCGAAGGCTCGGTCTTCGCCGACAGCAAGGGCGGGTTGACGCTGCGCGAGGCGTTCGCGCTTTGTGCACCGCGTCAGGCCATCGTTGACACGCTGATCAAGCCGGTCGCGGCTGACTCCGTGATGATGAACGGCCGCGAGGTCTTCCCGTTCCAGGGCGAGCGCTACGAGACCGTCGTTTCCGCTGCCTACGACGGCCGCTACGACCAGGTCGACATCGAAGCCGCCAAGGCCAAGATCGCCGAGTCCGGTCTGAGCACCCCGATCGATGTTCGCGTCGGCTACCGCTCCGGTAACCAGCGCCGCACCGAGACCGTTGCCCTGCTGAAGGCTTCCTGTGACCAGGCTGGCTTCAACATCATTGACAGCAATGCCGAGGACTTCTTCCAAAACGCGTTGGTCAAGGGTGACTACGACATCGCGCTGTTCGCGTGGGCTGGCTCCGGCCAGATCGCGTCCGGCCAGAACATCTACTCCACTGATCGTCCGCAGAACTTCGGCAAGTTCAGCAACGCCAAGGTCGACGAGGCCTGGGAGAAGCTGGCCGCGACCCTGGACAAGGACGAGCAGCTTGAGCAGATCAAGGTGATCGAGAAGGAACTGTGGGACAACCTGTTCGGCCTCCCGCTGTTCCCGTACCCGGGCGTTTCCGCTTACTCCGCTGACCTGCAGAACGTGCGTCCCACCGCGGCGCAGTCGCAGCTCAGCTGGAACGCCTACCAGTGGGTTGCCCAGTAAGGGGCTAACTGCTGCCTAGCAGCATCCCTTTGGGGCGAGTGGTGTCTCACCACTCGCCCCAAAGTACGTTCGGTGCTTTCGTATCTGGCAGAATCAGCAAATCAGACTTCGTAACAAGCAGAGTTACAAGCAATCAATAGGGAGCTATCAGTGCTCAAGTTTGTAGGAAAGCGGCTCGGCATATCGCTGTTGGTCCTGTTTTTAGGGTCGTTACTGCTGTATGTGCTCACCATCAATTCTGGTGACCCGTTGCAGGACTTGCGCGAGTCGAATGATCCAAACCGCGAGAATCTAATCAAGCAGCGCACGCTGGTCATGGGTCTCGACATGCCCTGGTACGTGCGCTACTTCGTGTGGCTGCGTGGCGCGGCTGGCTGCATCATCGGCCAGTGCAACCTCGGCGTCAACCGAGCAGGCCAGGACGTCACCGAGCTAGTGAAAGCTGCCGCGGCCTCGACGCTGCAGCTGGTCATCGGCGCGACCCTGATCGCTATCGTCGTCGGCATCACCCTTGGTATCGTCACCGCGATCCGGCAGTACTCCGGTTTCGACTATGGCGTGACGATGATGGTGTTCGTCTTCTTCTCGCTGCCGGTGTTCTGGGTGGCCGTGCTGCTGAAGGAATACGCCGCCATCCAGTTCAACGATTGGATCGCGACAGCGAAATTTGAGCCAACCACAATAATCATCTCCTCACTGATACTCGCCTTCATTTTGGGAGCCGTGGTCGGCGGCAGTTGGACGAGACGCCTGATTACTTTCGCCGTTGCGGCAGTCTCCTTTACTGGGATCTTTTTCTACTTCAATGCGGTTACCTGGTTTAGGCGCCCAGCGCTGGGAATCCCGGTCTACATCCTGCTGGTGATCGGCGCCGCAGCCTTGGTTATTGTGCTGACTAGCGGCTTCCAGAACCCCAAGGTGCGCAACGCGGTCGGCGCCACGGCGCTGGTCGCGATAATCGGCTACATGTTCACGCGCGGCTTGCTGATGAGCTCGCCTACGTTCGGGTTGCTGGCCTTGTTCGCCGCGATTGCCATTGCCGCTGCCGTGCTTTCCGGTCTGATCTTCGGTGGCTTCTCGAAGCGGCAAGCCATCTTTAGCAGCATCGTGACCTCGATTATGGCCTCGGTAGCCGCGCTGATCGACCTGCTACTCAGCAACTGGTCGGCCTACCTGCAGCTGCTGTCTCGGCCGATCTCCACGATTGGTGCTAGCACGCCAAACTTGGAGGCTGGTTTCTGGGTGACTCACATTGACACCCTCACCCACCTGGTGTTGCCCACCACGGCCCTGGTGCTGATCTCGATTGCCGGTTACACCCGCTACACCCGGTCCTCGATGCTGGAGGTGCTGAACCAGGACTACATTCGCACCGCCCGCTCGAAGGGCTTGAGTGAGCGCGCCGTAATCATGCGTCACGCCGTGCGTAACTCGCTGATTCCGCTGGCGACGATTGTCGCCTTCGACTTCGCCGGGTTGATCGGTGGCGCGGTCATCACCGAGACCGTCTTCGGTTGGAAGGGCATGGGAGCCTTGTTTAAAGAAGGTCTGGTAAACGTCGATCCGGCGCCGGTCATGGGCTTCTTCCTCGTGACGGGTACGGCGGCTGTAACCATGAACATGTTGGCTGACATTGCCTACGCATTCCTCGATCCTCGGATCACACGGTAGGGAAAGGATTACCAATGACTTCCAAATCTCCCAACGAAACCGTGCCGCCGCGCGACGAAGCAGCCGACAACGAGGCCATCGTCGAAGAATCACTTAGTGTCGAGGACGACGATCTCGACAACATGCAGACCAAGAGCTATTCGGTCGGTGCGCTCGCGCGGCGGCGGTTCCTGCGGCACCGGGCCGCGATGGTCGCGCTGACGTTGTTGATCGTCATCATCATCGTCTCCTTCACCTACAACGGGCTCGGGCCAATCCCCGGGTGGTGGTCGAAGAACTACCTGGACGTGTATCCGGTGATCGACGGCGGCCGCCCCACCCTGCAGCTTTGGCCCTTCTCGATCGGCGAGCATCCCTTCGGTCAAGACACCATCGGCAAGGATTACCTGGCGCTGGTGCTGCGTGGCGCGCAACACTCGCTGTCCATCGCCTTCCTGGTGGGCGCGATCGCTACCCTGATCGGCACGACCATCGGTGCCGCCGCCGGTTACTTCCGCGGTTGGATCGAGGGCCTGCTGATGCGCATCACCGACCTGTTCATCATCATCCCGCTGCTGGTGCTGGCCGCAGTGCTCGGCCAGATGGTCTCTGGCGGTGGCGTGTTCATGCTGGCGCTGGTGCTGGGCTTCGTGTCCTGGACCGGCCTGGCCCGGCTGGTGCGCGGCGAGGTGCTGAGCCTTCGCGAACGCGAGTTCGTGATGGCGGCCCGGGCGATCGGTACCCCGTCGGCTCGGATCATCTTCCGCCATATCCTGCCCAACTCGATGGGCGTAATTGTCGTGAACGCGACGCTGCTGATCTCGGCGGCCATCCTGGTGGAGACCGCGCTGTCCTACCTGGGCTTCGGTGTGAAGGCGCCGGATACCTCGCTGGGTCTGCTGATCTCGCAGTACCAGAATGCGTTGACTACCCGGCCGTGGCTGTTCTGGTGGCCAGGCATGTTCATCTTGACCATCGCACTTTGCGTCAACTTCATTGGTGACGGCCTGCGCGATGCGACACGACAAACATCGACGAAACCAACGTCGACCAACCCGTACTCAGTTTTGAGGATCTGCGGGTCACCTTCCGCACCGAGTTCGGCAACGTATATGCCGTTAAAGGCCTGTCGATGGTGGTGCGCCCCGGCGAGGTCGTTGCCCTGGTAGGCGAGTCCGGTTCCGGTAAGTCCGTGACTGCGACCACCGCGCTCGGCTTGCTGCCCAAGACGGCGAACATCGAGGGCAACACGATCGTCGACTCCAAGGTCATCAACGAGCAGTCGCGCGGCGGCCTGCGGGCCATCCGCGGCAAAGAGGTCGCGATGGTGTTCCAGGAGCCCATGACGGCCCTGAACCCGGTGCTGCGGATCGGCGAGCAGCTGACCGAGGCCATGGAAGTCCATGGCGTCGCCTTCGGCCGCACCGCCTGGGACAAAGCCGTCGGCCTGCTA
>PDSD01000088.1 GCA_002748325.1 Arachnia propionica
GCGCGCCGGGGGCGTAGGGGTTTCCGCGACCCAATTCGTCGACCAGCTTGGCGTGCTCGGCCCCGACTGCCACGTCGCCCACGGCGTCTATCTCACCGCCGAGGACCGCCGACGGCTACGGGTTCGCGGCAGCGCGGTTGCACTTTGCCCCCGCTCCAACCGAGTTGTCGGCCTAGCCCCACCGCCGGTGGCGGACTACCTGCGAGAAGGTAATCTGATCGCGGTCGGCACCGATTCCCTGTCGTCCTCGCCGTCCCTGGACGTGCTGGCCGACCTAGCCGAACTAGCTAAACTAGCCCGGCAGCAGGGCTACCACGAACCCGACCTGTACGGGCGGCTGCTGCGGGCCGCGACCCTGGGCGGCGCGATGGCGCTGGGCCTCGGCGTCGGCCGCGACCGGGTCGGCCAACTGCAAGCCGGCGCGGTGGCAGACATGACCTTCCTTGATATCGAGGTGAGTGACGTCGCTGAAACCATCGAGGCGGTAGTGCGCCACGGCGCCGGCACCCAGGCAGCGACGATGGTCTCGGGGCAACTGCGGTGGCATAGCCCGGCCTTCCCCAGCTAAGCCAGCTGGCAGCCGAATCCTAAAGACCGAACAACGATGGTGACCGCAAACTGGTATCGGCGGTCCTAGCTGCCCCGCACTAGCGGTATTGTTCGTCTCGTCAGCACCCGCACTCGGGGCCAACCCAGTCAAAGGAGTCAACATGGCTAAACCATTCGCACGACGAAGCATCATTGCAGCTTTCACGATGGTCGCGCTGGCCATGTCGGCCTGCTCCGGCACCGACACTTCGACCAGCGCCGACGGCGAGCTGGCAACCGTAACCGAAGGAAAACTCACCATCGCCACCGGCCAGCCGGCCTATTCTCCGTGGGTCGAAAACGATGACCCCGCCGCCGGGGAAGGCTTCGAGGCTGCCGTCGCCTACGCCGTCGCCGAGCAACTGGGCTTCAAGAAAGAAGACGTGGTGTGGACCCGCAGCACCTTCGACTCGGCCATCGCGCCGGGCGCTAAGGACTGGGACTTCAACCTGCAACAGTTCTCCATCACCGACGAGCGCCGCAACGCCGTCGACTTCTCCTCGCCCTACTACACCACCGCCCAATCGGTTGTGACGCTCGAAGGATCGCCCGCAGCAGGCGCGACTTCGATCGCCGACCTGGCCGACGTGCAGTTCGGGGTGCAGACCGGCACCACCAGCCAGCGGATGATCGCCGACACCGTAAAGCCCACCAAAGAAGTGCAGGTGTTCAGCAACTCCCAAGACACCGTCCAAGCGCTAAAGGGCGGTCAGGTTGACGCCATCGTGGTGGACCTGCCCACCGCGCTTTACCTTGTGGCAGCCGAACTGGATGGCGGCAAGGTCGTCGGCCAATTCGAGGACAACAGTGGCGGTGACCAGTACGGTCTGGTGCTGCCCAAGGATTCCGCGTTGACCGAGGCGGTTACCAAGGCCGTCGACGAGCTACGCGAAAACGGAACCTTGGCCGAGCTGGAGAAAAAGTGGCTCTCCGAATCGGTTGACATCCCCGTCCTGAAGTAACCGCGTGAAGCTTGAACTAAGCCGGGAGTCGGCCGAGATCATCAGCGACATTGAGCGTGGTCGCCGCGAGTATCGTCGCAAGCAGACCACCAAGTCAGTTTTGATCTCGGCCGTCTCTACCGTCATCTTCGCGACGGTGCTATGGCTGACGATCTCCAACTCGCCTGGCTGGGAAGCCACCAGAGACACGTTCTTTTCCCCCACGTACTTCGCCCAGGCGCTACCCAGCGTCGCCAAGGGGCTGTGGCTGAACGTCCAAATCCTGGCGTTCTCGGTGGTTGGCGTGGCCATCGTCGCGGTGCTGCTGGCGACCATGCGCTCGCTGCGCGGCGCGGTCTTTTTCCCGCTGCGCGT
>PDSD01000027.1 GCA_002748325.1 Arachnia propionica
CGGCCACGAGTTCGATGTCGGGCTCGACGCTAAGCATCATGGCAACCGCGCGGCGCACCATGGCGTGATCGTCCACCAGCATGACGCGGATCATGGTCGTTGTCCTCTCGGCACCCGAACCAGCACCCGGTAGCCCCGCTCCGCACGGGGGCCGATTTCGGCGGTGCCGCCCAGAGCCGCCACCCGCTCGCGGATGCCCAAGTGGCCCAGCCCGGAACCGTCCCCGTTGGGGCGGGGCAGGCCATCGTCCACGATTTCGGCTTCCCACGCCTGGGGCGAGAGCCGGATGGTCACCCGTACGTGTTTGGCGGTGGAGTGGCGGCGCACATTGGTCAGGGCCTCCTGCAGTACCCGGTACAGCGCGGAGATGTGCATTGGAGACAGGGCGGTCAAGTCGTCAGCATCGGTAACGACTTCGTAGTTGATTGCTAACCCTAGTTCTCGATGCTGCGCCACCAGCGCCGGGATTGCGGCGGCGGTACTGACCACCTCAAAGTCTGGGCCCTCCCGAAGCGTTCCCACCACAGTGCGGAGCTCCTCGACCGCCTCCCGGCTGCTTTGCTCGATGGCCGCCATCGCCTCCCGGGCCCGCACTGGCTGCGTGTCAAGGATCCGCCTGGCTGCCCCCGTCTGCAGCCCGATCAGCGAGACGTGGTGAGCCATCGAATCGTGCAATTCCCGGGCGATGCGCAGCCGTTCCCCCAGCACCGCCTTGTCTGCCAACTCCGAGGCCTGCTCGGCAATGAGCAGTTGAGAGTTGGCCAGCTCGGACACGGTCTTGGCCCGCAGCCAGGAGTCTCGGCCGAGATACATCGCGCCACCGAAATACGCCAAATTGATTAAGACGCCGTTGAGTAACAGCATCGTGGCATTGCCCTCGTCAGGGGGCATAGTGGCCATCCTCGTGGCGGCGTCCGCCACAACCCAGATCGTCATCGCCACCAGCACCGCCAATACGGCCAACAGCAGCGCCTCCCGGTCGCGGGCCCAGGCCATTGCCGAATACAAGCCCAAGAAATAGATCACCTGCATCGACGGCAGCAGCACAATGAACGAGAGGAAAATCCCAGACGCCACGAAATGTACGCCGGTCAGCAGCACCACTGTTGCGACGGGAAAGCGGCGGCGCAGCAGCAACAAGATAGCTGCCGTGGTGATAGCCGCCACATTCGCCGACTGGTTCAGGAAGGTGTTTTGCGCTAGGGGCAGGCTGGACAGCGCAAACAGGCTGGTCAATGACAGCAGCCCAAGCAACAGCGCCAGCACAATGTCGGCGCGCCAGTGGGATGACGGCAATTCCCGTACAAAATCGTCCGAGGTGCCGAAGAAAGAACGCATCACCAGCTCGCTGCCACGGGTCGGCCTTCGTCATAACCGGTGGTCGATTGCACCCCAATGACCGCTTTGTCGCTGAACTCCGGCAGGGTGGTCGCGCCAGCGTAGGTGAAGGCGGAACGCACGCCGGAGGTGATCCAGTCCAATAGGTCTTCGACCCCCGGGCGACGGGGATCCAAGTACATGCGGGCCGAGGAGATGCCTTCCTCGAACAGCGCGGCGCGGGCACGCTCGAAGGCCGATTGTTCCCGGGTGCGGTGGCTCACGGCTCGTGCCGAGGCCATCCCGAACGACTCCTTGTAGGGTCGGCCCTCATGGTCCTGCAGCTGGGCGCCGGTTGACTCATGCGTGCCCGCGAACCAGGAGCCGATCATCACCGAGCCCGCTCCGGCGGCCAACGCCAAGGCCACGTCGCGCGGGTGCTTGACCCCGCCGTCGGCCCAGATGGATTTGCCCAGCGAGGCCGCCTCCTGGGCGCATTCCAGCACGGCCGAGAACTGCGGGCGGCCAACGCCGGTCTGCATTCGGGTGGTGCACATCGCGCCCGGGCCGACCCCGACCTTGACGATGTCGGCCCCGGAGTCGATCAACTCCCGGGTGCCCGCGCAGCTTGCCGGAATCATCAAGTGCGGGGGAGTACAGCGTGGAACGCAGCGCCCCCTTAGCGGTCATGATGCCCACCAGGTGGCCAGCTTCATCGACCGCGACCGCCACCTTTTGGTGACGCTCGGCCAGCAGATCGAACACCTGTGCCGGGGTAGTGGTGGGCGTGACCAGCGCCAGGTCGGTGGTCATGACATCCCTAGCCTGGGCGAACCGGTCGGCGCTGGCCGCGCCGGTGGGGCTAACTAGCCCGACCACTTGCTCGTCGTCGATGACCACCGCCACGCCGTGGGACCGCTTTGGAATGAGCGCCAACGTCTCGCCCACGGTGGTGTCGGGGGCGACGGTGACGGCGCTATCGAAGACGCTGTGGGCGGCCTTGACCCGCTGAATCGACTTTGCCACCACCTCGGTGGGGATGTCTTGGGGGAAAATCGCTAGCCCGCCGCGCCGCGCCATGGTTTCGGCCATCCGCCTGCCGGAGACCGCCGTCATATTCGCGGCGACCAGCGGCAGCGGCGTGGCCAGGCCATCACTTGAGGTTAGGTCTACCGCTAGCCGCGAGCTGACCGCGGATCGGTTGGGAACCATGAACACATCGGAGTAGGTCAGGTCGTGGCTGGCAGCTGTCAAGAATTTCACGTGCATCAGTATGCCCCAGGACAGCCACTTTCGCCGCTGCCGAATATTTCGCCTTAACCCAGCCCAGGGGCAGAATCGGCACTCGAGTAAAGCATCTGGCCAGATGTTGGCTACGATGCAGCTAGGCAGAAGCGTGTGGCTCGAAGGATTCCCGATGACTGAAGTGAACAACCCGACCAAGATACTGGTGTACTCCGATGATCGGACCGTGCGGGAACAGGTGCGGTTGGCGTTGGGGCGCAAGGTGGCTCGGGACCTGCCGGAGATCGAGGTCAGCGAGGTGGCTACGCTGCCCGGCCTGCTCAAGATTCTGGACGCCGACAGCAACTACGGGCTGATCATCCTCGACGGTGAAGCTCGCCCGGGTGGCTTTGGCATCTCGCACCAGCTACGCGAGGAATACGCCGACTGCCCGCCGGTGCTGCTACTCGTGGCTAGAAGCGCCGATGGCTGGCTAGGCACCTGGTCGCGTGCCGAAGCCCTGGCGCCGCTGCCCGTCGACCCGGTGAAATTGCCGCAACAGGTGGCCCAGCTGCTCCGAGACGCGGCCAAAACTAACCAGGCCCCAGTTAACTAATCAGGTGCTGGCGCAGCAGCCAGGAAGCAACTATGGGGCCCAGCCACAGCGCTGGGCCGTAAGCGAAATAACTAGGTAGCTCGTGGCGGCGCCGCCGCAGGCTATGCCAGATCGCCAGCAATGCTCCGATTAGGGTGCCTAAGAACAACGACCACAGCCAGCCCGTCAACCCCATGGTGCCGCCGAGCGCACCGGTGAGCGACGCTAGCCGGACATCGCCGAAACCAAGTGAGCCGCTCAGCCGCCACACCAGCCACAGGCAGGCGATCGCCACTGCCGATCCGGCAGCCGCCGCGAGACCCAGCTGCGGCGATTCCCAACTCGCCAGCAGCACCGCAGCCAATAGCTGCGCGGCAACCAGGTAGTGCAGCCAGCGCGGCAGAAACGTGGTGCGCCAATCGACATGTATCAGCGAGGTGCCGCCGCCCAGATAGGCCAACCACATCAACTGAGAGCCCAGCCCGGCTGGCTGGACAATTAACCAGGCGACCAGCGCCACCGTAGCGACCAGTGCCGCCTCCGGCCAGCGCGAAAGCCGTTGGTAGTCGGGAAGCTGATCTGGTGGGGTCTGGCCAGGCGCGGGCAGCCTCGGCACGACGAATCGCGTATGAGCCGCCGCGAGGACGGCCACGAGCCCGAGCCACCACATGGCTGGATGCTAGCGGCGAACCCCAGCGAGCACGGCCGGCAAGCGGTGGTTGTGGAAAACGACTTGGGGCTCGCCGCAATGCTGCGGCGAGCCCCACTGGGTTGCTTCGGGTTAGCGCTGTGCCTTGGTGAAACCAGCGGCCACGGCGGCCTCTTCGGTGCGGAACCAGATCTCGGCGATGGTGCGCTCGTAGCCACCGGTGCCGGGAACGTGATATTTCATCGAGCGTTCGTTGCCCTTGATGATGAAGCCTTCAGGAGGATTGGGCCCTACGAAAGAATCCGAGTCGGTGGCTGCAGCAGCAGCTTCCTTCTCCTCGGCTACCGGGGTCTCGGCCCTGGCGGCCTGATCCTTCGGGGCGCTAGCTTCGGCAGCTGGTGCTGCCGGCTTAGCGGTGGGCGCCGCAGGAGTGGGCGGCACGAACGTCTTGGAGGGCTCGTGGGCGGTCCAGCCATCGTCCTTGGGCATCAAGAAATAGCGAACGGCTGCTACGATGGCGGCAACTACGCCACCCACCAGCAACACCTGGCCCAGGGTTTTGCCGACGTTTCGGCACAGGTGCCGCTTCGGCTTGGCGGGCTCCAGATCGCCCTTCAATGCCTGCACCGCAGCCTTGCTGCGCTTCTTGGTCTCTTGCGCCACGGGATGATCAGCGGCTTGATGCAGGAAGGTTTGTAGTCCAGGCAAAGCCTCATCAGTGATACGGTCGCGGGCGGCTTCGACGGCGGGCGTTACACCGGCCAGCGCCTTGCGAATATGCGGTTCCCATTCGTCCAGGCGAGCGGCCGCGAAATCGGCAGTCTTTGCCCGGGCGCGCTTTGCCATGGGAATAGCGGTCTTCTGCGCTTCAGCTAGAAGCACATTGGTCTTGGCAAGAGCTTCTTCAAAGATTTCTCTGCTGGTGTCAGCAGCTTGGGCGGCGGCAATAGCGGCGGCTTGCTTCAGCTCTTCCTTCTTGTCCTTCATCGGATCCTCCAATAGTTTTGGCTCGTAGTCGAGCATCTACAACGCTACCGTGTTGTAGGCCGAAAGCAATCCACTAGGCGCCGAAAATCGTTGCCTAACTTCGGAAGGAATACATGAGTACCGCAACTTTGCACACGTCGCTGGGAGACATCAAGATCGAACTGTTCGATACCCACGCACCGAAGACCGTCGCGAATTTCGTTGGGCTGGCCTCCGGCACCAAGGAATACACCGATGTCGCCACCGGTGCCGCCACCACCGGCAACTTCTATGACGGGCTCATCTTCCATCGAGTCATCGATGGTTTCATGATCCAGGGCGGCTGCCCGCGCGGCGACGGCCGGGGTGGCCCCGGCTACCAGTTCGCCGACGAATTCCACCCCGAGCTGGCCTTCGATCGGCCATTCCTGCTGGCCATGGCCAACGCCGGGCCCGGCACGAATGGTTCGCAGTTCTTCATTACGGTCGCCCCGACGCCGCACCTGACCCGTCGGCACACGATCTTCGGTGAGGTGACCGACAAGGCTAGCCAGGACGTCGTGACCGCCATCGCCACGACGCCGACCGGCGCGATGGACCGTCCGACCACCCCTGTGGTGATCAACTCGGTCACTATCGACTGACTGATTGCTGTTCCGGTGGCAGCGCGGCGGCCACGAGCCCGGCGAGATCCGCGCTTAGGCGGCAGGCTGCCACCGGCCAGGCCCACTCGCCGACCACCGAGAGTAGCCGTACCCCAGGCTTTTCCAGCCAGGCCGCTACCTGCTCCGCCTCTTCGATAGTGGCGGCCGGTAGCCCGGCCTGTCCGGGCAACACCGTGGCCGCCGAGGCGGGCAACGCCGCCGCCGCGCTGCGTACCTCAGCAGTGACCGCCGTCGCGGCCCCGGCAAGTCTGCCGTAGCGGATGACGTGAATGTCCCAGCCGCCCGGCCGCGGTGCTGCGGCCACCAGTTCCGGGCAGGTTGCGAGGGAACGAAGCCGATGAAACCGGCGGGCGGTGCGAATGAGATGCTGTGCCGTGGCGGTGAGCGCCGCCGCTTCCTCGAACCGCTCGCGGGCTGCCACGTGAGCTATCCGGGCGGCTAGTGGAGCGAGCATCGGCTGCAGGTCGCTCCGCCAGGCCTGCTCTAGTTGCGCAACCTGATTCAGATACGCGACGGCGGCGTCGCCGAGTTGGCACGGGGACAAGCATTGGCCCAACTGCCCGAACGCGCACTGTGGCCGAACCTTGGTGCGGGGCAGGCGGTCGGTGCAGGACCGCAGCTGAAACCCGCTGGTCAACGCCTCGGCCACGTCACGCGCGGTGGCTGCCGAGGTAAATGGGCCCCAGTAGCTGACGTCGGCTGCTGGCGGCTGCCGGGTCACGGCGAGCCGCGGGAACGGTTCCTTGGTTAGTTTCAGCCAACAGACCTGATGCTGCCGCACCGAGCGCCGGTTGTAGGTGGGGCGATGCTGGTCGATTAGCCGCAGCTCGCGAACTTGGGCCTCCAGCTCGGTGGCGCACTCGACGAAGCTCACCCCGGTGGCGATCTCCACCATCTGCTCGATGCGAGGCCTGGTCTCCGAACTCGAAAAATAGTTGGCTACGCGGCGCCGCAGCGACTTCGATTTGCCGACGTAGAGCACCTCGCGGCGCGGCCGACCGTCGCGATCATGATCATCGCGGTAGAACCAGTAGACGCCCGCGCTAGTGGGTACCGCCGCAGCTAGGTGGCGTTTCGCGCGCCGAGCGGCCGATGGCGCGCCAGTGTCGACCAGCAACTCCTCCAAAGTGGTGATCCCCAGCCCGGCAACCCGCTCCAACAGGCCGTGCAGCACGTCGACGGTGGCCTGGGCATCGGCCAGCGCCCGATGGTTGGGGTTGGTCTTCGCGCCGAAGAAGGCGGCTAGGCTGCCCAGCTTGTGGTTGCGGATGTCGTGGCGGCTCAACGTTCGCCTAGCCAGCGCCAATGTGTCGACGACCTGGGGCTTTGGCCAGTTCAGGCCGAGCTGCTGGTATGCCCGGCGCAGCATGCCCACATCGAAGCTGGCGTTGTGCGCGACCCAGACGCACCCGGCGCTGAACTGGTCGAAGCTTGGCAACACCGCGCTAGCCGGGGGAGCTGTGGCAACCATTTCGTTGCTGATGCCGGTTAGTGCCTGCACTGCCGCAACGATGGGGGTAGTGGGCCGGATTAGCGTTTGAAACTCGCCTAGCACCTCGCCGCCGCACACCTTGACCGCGCCGATTTCGGTGATTTCGCTACCAACTCCGGTGCCGGTCGTCTCCAAGTCGACGACGCAGAAGGTGACCTGCGACAAGGCGGTGCCCAGGTCATCGAAACTGGGCTGGACTGCAGCATCGGCCATAGGGACACGGTAGGCGGCAGCCCAGACATTTCGGCCAAGCCGGGTGGGGAAAGCGGAAAAAGTGTCAGTGGCGGCCGCAACAATGATGGCTATGGAACCACTCATCGTTGATTGCGCCAACTGCCAAGCGCGGCCTAAAGACTGCCAAGACTGTGTCGTGACTGTGCTGCTCGGAGAACCATCGCCGACGCTATTCGACGCCACCGAGCAACGGGCAATTGCCGTGTTGGCAGATTGCGGGCTCGTGCCGCCGATGCGCATGAAACGCTCAACTCACGCCACAGTCGCTTGAGATCAGGCTTAAGTTTGCATAAGATTCTCTCAGAAACGTGTCTTAAGGGAATAGGTGCCTTTGTGAGAACCATTCGTTCTGGATTGGGTGTATTGCTCGCCGCGATCATGCTGGTGACGGGCGTAGGGGTAGCCCACGCTGACCCGGACAAGGTAGAAGAAGCCAAAGCCGAGCTGGAAAAGCTAGAGGAGGCGGCCAGCAACATTGATCAAGAGATCATTGAGGCGACTGCCAGGGCCGATGAGGCAAAGGTTAAGCTCACTCAGCTGGAACAGGACCTGGCCGTCCAACAGCAGAAGGTAGATGAGCTAACCCAAGATCTCGGTGACATCGCTGGCATCGCCATGGCAACCAGGGGCATGCATCTGACCGCCCAGTTGGTGACCAGCAGCGACGAGAACAGCTTCCTAACCGGCCTCGCGGTGATCCAAAATGAGGCCTCGCGTACCAACTCGCAGGTGCAAGCCGTCCAGGTCGAGCAGGGCCGGTTGGACTCGCTGCGGGCCGAAGCCGACGCAGTGAACAAGCAGTTGGCCGCGGATCTCAAAGCCAAGCAAGAGTTGGCTGCCAGCTACGACGCCAAGGTCGCCGAAGCAGAAGCGGTTTACAACCGGCTCAATGCTGAAGAACAGGCCCGGCTGCGTCGGCTGGAGCGGGAGCGAGAGGCTCGCCGCCAAGCTGAGCAGCGTCGACGCGAGCAGGCTGCCGCCCGAGCCAACCGAGGCAGCGAGTCCAGGCCAGCGGCTACGCAATCCCAGTCATCAAACCAGCAAAGCGAACAGAGTTCCAGTGAATCCTCCGGCGGCGAGTCCTCCGGCGGCAACAGTTCCCGCGCTCAGAAAGCCGTCGACATCGCGTTGGCACAGGTTGGCAAGCGCTACTCTTGGGGCTCCTCAGGTCCCAATAGCTTCGACTGCTCCGGGCTGATGCGTTACGCCTACGGCAAGGTCGGAATTAGCCTTTCCCGTTCGTCCAGGGCGCAGAGCCGAAACGGGCGGCGCGTCTCCATTGATAACCTTCGCCCGGGCGACCTGGTCTTTTACTACAGCCCGATCTCCCACGTCGGCATGTACATCGGCAACGGCAAGATCGTGCACGCCGCCAACCCGCGCCGTGGCGTCAGGGTCGCATCACTGCACTCCATGCCCATTGCCACGGCTAGGCGAGTCAGCTAGGCAGCGTCGTCGCCCAGCTGGGCGCGGATGAACCGAACTGATTCGGTGTTGATCACCTCGGCATCGTTATCCATCGTCGCTACGTGATAGCTGTTGGCTAGTTCGATGGTCTGCAGCTTTGGCAGCGTGGCGGTAAGAATCTCCCGGGTCAGCGTGTCGACCACATGATCCTCAGTGGACTTGAACAGCAGCGTCGGTACCTCGACCCGGTGCAGGTCTCGCTGCACCAGCGCCCACAATTTGGTCATCTGGTGGGCAGCTTTAACACTGACATGGCTGTAGCCGGGCTCCACGACCCCAGGCTTTTTAATGTCCGAAGCGATACCGGGTAGGGCCGGAACCAGCCAATGTAGCCAGCGAGTCAGCTTGAACCTCGGATCGTGACTCCCGATAGCCGGGTTGACCAATAGCACTCCCGCGACGTCGTGCATTTCAGCCAGCCGCAACGCCAGCGCCCCGCCCATGGATAGGCCAGCCACAAAAACCTGGCGGCAATCAAGCGCTAGCTCGTAGTAGGCGGCCGCCACATCTGCGTACCACTCCTGCCAGGTGCTCGCGTCTAGATCCTGCCAGCTGGTGCCGTGACCGCTGAGCCGGGGTGCGACGACTCGCAGTCCACTTGCTGCCAGTGCGTTCGCCCAGCCCGCCACTGAACCAGTGGAACCGGTGAAGCCGTGGCATACGACCACTCCGATCTCGCCGCTTCCTACTCGCACAGTTCTAGCTTCAGGTTTCACGTGGGTCATAAGGTTCACTCTGCGCGTTCTGGCAGCTTTTGGCAAGAATGATCTTGAGAAATCTCGCTAGAGTAGCTTCCGAGATGTGGTACCAGTTCTTCAAAGTGACAATTTTTCGCCCGCTGGTGCGGTTCGGATTCCGCGCCGAACTGGTTGGGAGCGAGAACATGCCCAGCACCGGCCCAGTGTTGCTGGCGAGCAATCACGTAGCTGCGATGGACTCGGTGGTCATACCAGCGATGCTGCAACGGCGAATGACTTTCCCGGCCAAAGCCGATCTCTTCGTTGGCAATAAGGGGATCGGCTCCAAGATCGTGGCCTGGTTCCTGAAAGCCATCGGTATGGTGCCAATGGATCGCAGCGGCGGCCGGGCCAGCGCCTCCTCTCTCCATGCGATCTCGGACGTGCTGCAGGCGGGCCACGTCATCGGCATCTACCCGGAAGGCACCAGGTCACCAGACGGACGGCTCTACAAAGGCAAAACTGGGGCAGCTCGGATGGCGTTGGCCTACCAGGTGCCGGTGTTGCCCGTCGGAGTGCTGCGCACCAAGAAAGTCACCGGCTGGTTTGGGATTCCCTGGCTGTGGCGCCCCAAGGTCATCGTTGGTGAGCCGCTGGACTTCTCCCAGCTTGCGGGGAGAACCGACGCGGAGACCCTGCGCTGGGTTACCGACGAGATCGTTGCCGCGATTCAGCAACTGACCGGTCAGGAATACGCTGATGTCTACGCGGTGCGGGTCAAGAACGGCGATCTCAAAGAAATCGGCAGCGATCAATTCGTGCAGCAACGTCCTGGGGGAGGGCCACCACCACTTCGCGGGTGAACGGTGCGAGTAACCACCGTTGCGGTATTGGCCTGAGCCGTCACGCGACTGCGATACCCTGGCTGGCATGTCAGCGATCATGCGCCGCGACCAACTGCGATCACTACCGCTGGTGCAGCAGCCGAGCTATGACAATCAAGCTGCCCTGGATCAGGTGGTAGATCAACTGGAGCAGCTGCCGCCGCTGGTATTCGCCGGCGAAGTGGATCGGCTGCGAGCAAGCATCGCTGACGCGGCCGCAGGCCGGGCGTTTATGCTGCAGGGCGGCGACTGCGCTGAGACCTTCGAATCGGTTACCGCCGACAACATCAAGCGCAAGCTCAATGTGCAACTATCGATGTCCGTCGTGATGACCTACGCGGCCCAGGTGCCGATCGTCAAGATCGGCCGCATTGCTGGGCAGTACGCCAAGCCGCGCAGCAATGACACCGAGACCAGGGCGGGCGTCACGCTGCCGTCCTACCGGGGCGATGCGGTAAACGGCTTCGCTTTTGAAGCCGAGGCCCGCAAGCCGGATCCGGAACGGCTGCTGCGGCTCTACCACGCCTCCGCGGCGACCCTGAACTTGGTGCGCGCCTTCGTCAAGGGCGGTTTCGCTGACCTGCGTGGCATGCACACCTGGAACCGAGACTTCACCCGCCACTCGAAGGTCGAACGCGAATATGAAGAACTGGTGCAAGAGATTGATCGAGCGTTGGCCTTCATGGTGGCTTGCGGCGTCGACGGCGATGCCTTGAGCACCATCGACTTCTTTGCCAGCCACGAGGCGCTGCTGCTGGAATACGAGCGGGCGCTCACCCGCATCGACTCCCGGTCGCAGCGGCTGTACGCCACCTCCGGTCACATGCTGTGGATCGGGGAGCGCACCCGGCAGCTCGACGGGGCCCATGTGGAGCTGTTGCGCCAGGTCAGCAATCCGCTCGGCGTGAAGCTCGGGCCCGG
>PDSD01000079.1 GCA_002748325.1 Arachnia propionica
GGCAGTTCAGCCCAGGCGTTGACGGCTAGCCGGGCGGCCAAGTTGAAGCTCACGCTAGGGACGTCGCCGTCCAAGCTTCTGAGGGCAGACTCAAACGCGTCAGCAATTCCTGGGGCGCTGGGCTGCTCGCGCAATTGCTTGAGGCGTTCCACCAGCCGCCCGAGCCGCAGGGAGACGACTGAGGAAATCAACTGATGCTTCCCCCCAGGAAAGTATCGATAAACAGTACTTGAAGACATGCCGACCTCGGCGATTACGTCACCCATCGAGGTGACGTGGAAGCCATTTCGGGCAAAACAAGCCTCGGCCGCAGCGTGAATCCGAGCCTGCTGCTTGTCGCGGTGGGCCTGAGTCACTCTGGGCATGGCCTTATCCTGCCACAGGCAGTGTCGAGCGACTTGCTTGCGCAGTGCGGGTGCAGCCAATAGACTTACAAACGAAAACGCTCGTTACGTTTTTATTAAGGAGAGTCGCTATGCGCACCTGGACGACTGCCGACTTCCCTGTCGGGTTCGAACAGATTCATTCAGACCAAAACATCAACTTCCAGCTCAACCGGCACTACAACTTCTCAGGCTCCCCCAAACTTCTGGCAGACTTCCTGGAGGCAGCGCCACGAATCCACGACTTCGAGACGCTAGTGAGCACGCTGATTCCCCTAGCCAAACAAGCCGAGAACGAAGGCAACGACCTGGAAGCCGCCTTCCACTATCGCGGCGCCGAGTTCGTCACACCGTCCTCCGACCCGCGTAAAGATGTCTGGCGGAGCCGGTTCCGAGACCTGTCTCGCAGGTTCTACGGCATCCCGCAGGACGCGTATAACCGAATCCCATTCGGAGACATTGAGCTTGCGGCGTACCGACTCGCAGGGACAACACCGACAAAGGGCACCGTGGTGTTTATGAACGGCTTCGACGGATATCTCGAAGAATTCCTGAGGATTCTGCTGGTACTCCGCGACGCCGGATACGAAGTGATTGCTTTCGATGGACCTGGCCAAGGCGAAGTGCTGGAGAAGTACAAAACACCCATGGCGCCAGAATGGGAACGCCCAACGGCGGCAGTCCTCGATTACTTCGACCTCAGTGATGTCACGGTAATCGGCTGCTCACTAGGTGGCGGGCTCGCTGTCCGAGCAGCCGCATACGAACCACGCATTCGCCGAGTCATCTGCTTCAACGTTCTACCCGATCTCTTCGAATCACTGTCGCAGGCGACAGCACCTTCTGTTCGGACGTTGCTCAGCACCATCGTCCCCCGAGGCCTAGGACGCGGACTAGTCAATTCGGTCATACGCCGAAATGCCGCAACCAGCACTCTGATCGACTGGGGGCTGCGGCAAGGGATGGAAGTGATGGGTGCCGATGACCCGTACGGCTTTATCCGGGCAACGCTCAGTTTCCGAACGGCCTCCTACAGCCCTCGCTTAACACAGGATGTGCTGCTGCTGGCTGGCACCACGGATCACTACGTTCCCATAGAGCATCTGTGGGACCAGATGTCCACGCTGACTGGGGTGTCGTCCCTAACGGCTCGAGTGTTCACTGAGGCCGAATCCGCCAGCAATCATTGCCAGTTGGGCAATCTCGGCCTAGCAATCCGTACGATGTTGGATTGGCTGGACGGATTGGAAACCGCGGCTTAGTGACTCTCGGACACGGAACCGAATAGACACTTTCGTCCTGGTGACGGGAACAATCTGAAGTTGAAGAGAGACACTCCGCACACTCGATCTGCCAGGGCACAGGCTTTATCATGGCCATAAGGCACACTCCCAACAACCGAGTGAAACCCAGCTACGACGAGGAGATGGGTGCGTGAATAGATTCATCCCACGAAAACCCCGGTGAGCTATCGAACACAACCTGATCCACAGGGCAGTCAACGAAACGAGAAGGAGGCTCACCCACAGGCCTCTGAACACCACGAGACCGGAGACGAAAATGACCAACTACAAAGTGATCCTTACCTTGAAGCGCGACCATCCCGGCGAAGAACTAGCCGAAGCGGTGCAAAACAGCGAGCTTGACCGGTTCCATGCGTTTTCTACCACTGATCACCGCAACCGTGCCCAAATCATCATGGACCTTGAGGCGTCCGACCTGCCCGAGGCTGTCGCAAAGGCCCAGGAGATCCTGAACTCGGTCGAGGACCGGGAAAGCCTACAGGTGATACCCTCCGCTGAGTACGACAGAGGAAACACTTCGACCCCTGAGTAAAACCCAGCTTCTCGGGCATCCGCAGTGCGGGAATCGACCACAGGTGGCGTGAATGACAGTCGATCCCCTAGAACCCCCAGGGCACCAAAGCCATCCTCACCCAGTGAAGGGAAGAGAACTTGAACGAATCTAGGAACGATGCCCCCGACATGGAGGGGTACGAGTCGTTCGCACTACGGTATGACGCGGGCTCTCAGATCAGCCCGTTTAACAAGTTCGACCGTGCAACTGTGCTCGGGATGCGTAGCGACTGGCGAGGTTTGCGCGTCCTTGAGGTGGGCTGCGCAGGCGGGCTCCTAGCCACACAGCTCATCGACGCAGGAGCAAACGTGACGGCCTTTGACCTAAGCCCCACGCTGGTCGCGCTCGCAGGTGAGCGAGCACCGTCAGCAAACATATACGTGCACGATATCCGCCAGCCCATACCCGAGCCCGATGGACAGTTCGACGTAGTTGTAGCGTCCCTGGTTTTGCACTACGTACAAGACTGGAATCCCGTCTTTGAAGATGCACGTCGTGTCCTGCGTCCTGGAGGATCACTTATCGTTACGACGGGCCATCCCCT
>PDSD01000082.1 GCA_002748325.1 Arachnia propionica
CGGCCGCGCCGCGCGATCAGGTAGCCGACTACCAGGAACAGCGCCGCGGTCGAGAAGCCGTGGTTGACCATGTAGAAGATCGACCCGGAGATCGACGGGGTGGTGAGCGCGTAGATGCCGAACACCATGAAGCCGAAGTGGCTGACGGAGGTGTAGCTGACCAGCCGCAGCAGGTTCTTCGCCGACAGCGCCATCAGCGCGCCGTAGATCATGCTGACGATGGCCCACACCAAGATCACCGGCGTCGCCCAGGCACTTGCCTCAGGGAAGACGACCAGCCCGATCTTGATCATTCCGAAGGCGCCGATCTTGTCGAGGATGCCGACCAGCAGTGTGGAGCTGCCGGGGCGGGCCTGTTCGGCGGTGTCCGGCAGCCAGGTGTGCAACCCGGCCATCGGGGCCTTCACCGCGAACGCGAAGAAGAAGCCGACGAATAGCCAGCGCCCCAGGTCGCCGGAGAGGTCCAGCTGCGCCAGGTCGCTAAGCAGATAGCTGATCTTGCCTTGGGCAGCCCCGACCGCGTACAGCCCGGCGACGCTGACCAGCATCACCAAGCCACCGGCCAGCGAGTAGAGCAGGAACTTGATCGCGGCCCGACGGCGTTTATCGCCGCCCCAGCCCGCGATCAGATAGAACATCGGGATCAGGGTGGCCTCGAACGCGATGTAGAACAGCAAGACGTCGCTGGCCAGGAACACCAGCAGCGCCAGCGATTCCAGGGCCAACACCAGCGCGAAGTAGGTTCTGGTGCTCCAGGCGGCTTCGTCGCCGACGTTCCATTCGGCGATCATCACCACCGGCACCAAAATGACCGTCAGCAATGCGAGCAGGCCGCTTAGGCCGTCGAAGCTCAGCGCATAGTAGGCACCGATTGGGGCGATCCAGCTAACCGAGTCAGCCAGCGGCTGGCTTTGCGCGATCACAAACACGATCACCCCGAGGATGGCGGTGACGACAGCGAAGCCGAAACCAACCAGCTTGGCGGGCGTGCCGCGCATCCCGATCAGCACCAGGGCACCCACCATCGGCAGGAATACCAGGGCGGACAACAAGATCATTGAACTCATAACGTTTCCCCTAGCCCAAGTACCCGACAGCGGTGACAGCAACAATCAACAGCACACCCAGCACCAGTGTCAGCCCGTAACTTCGGACGTAGCCGTTTTGTGCCCGGCTCAACGCCCGCCCGGTGGTGGCGGCGGCAACGGCCGACTTCTCTACCACACCGTCGACGATCTCGGCGTCGGTCAGCGCCAACACTTCGGCTGCCGCATTGGTCGGCCGGATGAACACCCATTCGTTGACGAGGTCGCCGCCGAGATCGGCGCGGCCCGCCAGCACCAGCGGGTTCTTGGTGACCGGCTGCTGCTTGGGGATCTCACCCCGGTGCAGTAGCCAGCCGATCAGCACACCAACCGCCACCACGGCCATGGTCACCAGGCCCACCGGTGGGAAGGCCAGCAGGCTGGTTTCGTGTTCGTGGTGCCCGGTAGGCCCGGCCAGCCAGCCCTGAATCCAGTTGTTCATCAGCAGGCCCGCGCCCAGCGAGGCGACGGCCAGCACGATCAGCGGCACGGTCATCACCAGCGGCGACTCGTGCGGATGCACGTCGTCGTCCCAGCGCTTGCTGCCCCAGAACGTCATGATCATCAACCGGGTCATGTAGTAGGCGGTAACGCCAGCGCCGAAGATGGCCAGCACGCCCAGCACCTGGTTGGTCTCGAAGGCCGCCTCGATGATGTGGTCCTTGGAGTAGAACCCGGCGGTGAACGGGAAACCGATGATCGCCAGGAA
>PDSD01000083.1 GCA_002748325.1 Arachnia propionica
TGTGCGATCGTTTGCCATGATTCGCCAAGAGGCCGACCTGAGCCGGTTCACCCCGGAGCAGGAGGTGGTCGCGGTGCGCATGATTCACGCCGCCGGTGATGTGGGTCTGGCTACGGATATCGTCTTTCACGACGACCTGGTACCGGCAGCGAGGGCCGCCCTGCGCGGCGGTGCCCCGATTATCACCGACGCCCAGATGATCGCCCACGGGGTAACCAGGCGCAGGCTGCCAGCGGACAACGAGGTGCGCTGCCTGATCCGCGATGAGCGCGCCACCAAGCTAGCCCAAGAGTGGGGAACCACCCGGTCGGCGGCCGCCGTCTCCCTCTGGGGGGATGACCTCGCAGGCGCCGTGGTCGCAATCGGCAACGCGCCGACTGCCCTCTACCACTTACTCGAACTGATCGCTGGCGGCGGGCCGCGCCCGGCGGCGATCATCGGCGTGCCCGTCGGATTCGTCGGCTCCGCCGAATCGAAACAGGCCCTAGTCGCCGCCGATATCGGGGTTCCCTGGCTGACCGTTACCGGGCGGAGAGGCGGGTCCGCGATTGCTGCCGCGGCCCTGAATGCGTTGGCGAAGGAGTCAGAGCTGTGACCGGAAAGCTGTATGGCATCGGCGTCGGCCCGGGCGACCCCGAGCTGGTCACGGTAAAGGCCGCCCGACTGATCGAGGCCGCAGACGTGGTCGCCTACTTCTCTGGAACGCACGGAAATTCGCTCGCCCGGAGGATCGCCGCCCCCTACGTTCCCGATACGGCTGTTGAAGAACTCTTCCGGTATCCGGTTACGACGCAAGTCTGCGACACCTATTTTGACACCATGGACGCCTTCTACGACGAATCCGCCCACAAGCTGCAAGGCCATCTGGATGCCGGGCGGGATGTGGTCGTCTTGGCAGAGGGGGATCCGCTCTTCTATGGCACGTTCATGTACCTCTATGACCGTCTGGCTACTGACTATGACTGCGAGATTGTGCCCGGCGTGACCAGTAACGCCGGCGCGACTGCAGCCGCAGCCCTACCCCTGTGCCGACACGAAGACACGGTCACGATCCTGCCGGGCACCCTGCCCGAAGCAGAGTTGGCGTGGCGGCTGGCCGAATGCGATGCGGCGATCATCATGAAGCTCGGCCGCACTTTCGGGCAGGTGCGGGAGGCTCTGACGGCCGCCGGACGCCTGGACGAGGCTGTGCTGGTCGAGCGGGCAACTTGGCCCGAGCAGCGGGTGCTGCCCGTGGCCGATGTCGATGCCGCCGATGTTGCCTATATGTCCGTCATCGTGGTCCCAGGCAGAGACCGCCGGGCCGACTCGGCGGGCCGGGCCGCGACAGCCCTCCCGGCGGTGGGAGCACCCGAGGCCTCGGCCATCGGTGGCAAGGTTTGGGTGGTTGGCCTCGGCCCTGGCCCAGACAAATGGCTGACGCCCGAGACCGAAGAAGTTCTCTCCCGCGTGCAGGCCGTATACGGTTACGCACCCTACGTGCGTCGCATCCCACCGCGTCCTGGCCTCGAACTGATGCCGTCGGGCAACACGGTAGAGATCGATCGAGCCCGCGAAGCCCTCGCGGCGGCCGCCAGCGGACGTGAGGTCGCGGTCGTTTCCGGCGGCGACCCTGGGATATTCGCGATGGCGAGCACGGTGTTTGAGGCGGCACGAGCCCCGGAATTTGCCGAAGTAGAGGTTGTGGTCGTGCCGGGGGTGACTGCGGCGTCCGCAGTGGCCGCGAAGGCAGGCGCCCCACTAGGGGGCGACTTCGCGCTGGTGTCACTGTCTGATCGGCTCAA
>PDSD01000086.1 GCA_002748325.1 Arachnia propionica
GAAACCACATTTGCCGAATCAACATAGATCGTATTGTTGCTGCCGGAAACCATCACGTCAGTGCAGTTTCCTGCTAGATAGATTTCTTGGTTGCCCTTGGCGATCTGCACGGAGCCGTCTTTGCAGAATCTCTTGTCGGCGGAGCCTGGAACCTTGACAGCTAGGCCATTTTGCGCCAAGGTCACGCCCTCGATGCCGATTTCTACGCCAGACACCTTGATGCCGTCTGGGCCGACCGTCGCACCAGGTACCTTGATCCCGCCTGGCCCGACGGATGCTCCGCCGGCCTCGATGCCGTCAGGGCCGACGGTGGCACCAGGTACTTTGATGCCGTCTGCCCCAATTGAGACGGTCTCGTCTGGCTCCTGAGAAGAGTCGCCGTCCTGGACATCAGTGGTTGACTCAGAGCTGGGCGCTTCAGATGTGGGTGCGACGGTGGCTCCTGAGTCTGCCGGATTGGCTTCCACCTCCGCGCCACAGGCAGCGAGGCTGAGTGATGCCACCGCAACTGCTAGGCAGGAAATGGCCAAACGGGCGGTTCTATTCATTTTGTTCTCCTTAGAGGTTGTTGCTTGTACCCGTAGCCTAGGACGGCTCAGGCCGGGTAAATGCTGTCGTCGCAAGCTTGCGACAACTCGGCTTTGACCAATGCTGACAACGCCGCAAAGAATGCTATCGCAGTGCGGCGAAGCATCTTTCAACTGGTCCAGCCGACTCGACACCACGACGATTCCGTGCCGCGGGGTGACGGCCGCGAAACGCCGTGGCTCGGATGTCGATATGCTGGCCAAGGAGGTGCGAGATGGCGCTCTATTCGAAGGGCAAGAGAGGGCTCTGGCAGGCCGTAGCCGATGTATCGGTTGTTGCCTGGGGTGTCGTGTGGGCAGTGCTCGGCCGGTTCAGCTTCAACCTGATTCAAACCCTTAAACAGCCCGCAGAAGCCACTAGGAATGCAGCTCTCGACATGGCGGAGAGGTTCAACTCCGCAGCTAACCAGGTGTCGCAGGTGCCCGGTGTCGGACCAACCGTGCGTCGACCGTTCGACTCGGCTACCTCCGGCTTGGAGTCCATTGTTCGCTCAATGCAAGAGCAGGCGGATCTGATTAACACCATCTCTATCGTGGTCGGGTGGTCGGTCTTTGTGATCCCATTCGCGCTAGTGGTTGTGTTCTGGCTGCCTGCTCGGATTCGTTTCTGGCGAGAGTCAACTGCAGCTCAAGCCCTGCTGGAGCACGCGGACGCCACCGAGCTGTTCTCACTGCGGGCTCTGTCGTCCCAACCCATTCGCACACTCGTCAAGATCAGCCCGACCCCCGTCTCGGACTGGATAGCGGGGGATAGCGAGGTCATCGATCAGCTGGCAGCCCTAGAGCTAAGAAGACTCGGGGTCTCAACTGGACCCAAGAAACTGACTGCGGCTGACAACTTAGCAGAACCCGAGTCTGAGTAATCGATTCGGCCGAGACTCACGGCGTGCCGACTACTCGAGGCCACCGAGCGTTCAGCTAGAGTCGCTCGGTTCCTCTCAATGGGGCACAGTGATCCTGCGGCGTGAGTCGAAGCTCATTGCGCGATTCATGAAGTTGGTTGCCGGTTATCCGCGTGGGAAGAAGCGCGCAGTTGGGCCAGCAACCGTAATGGCAAACGACGTTGTGGCCCCATCCGATATCAGACGGGGCCATAACGGCTAGGAGCGGCCGACGAGACTGTCAGTTGGGAGCTGATGGGGGAGGGAGCCTCACCAG
>PDSD01000087.1 GCA_002748325.1 Arachnia propionica
GCCGGGCTGCGGTTGATCATCTGCGAAACTGCTCAAAGCCATCCTTTTGCGCAGCACGAGCTGATGATGCCGATCCTGCCCATCGTCCGGGTGACTGACGCCGACACTGCCATCGACTTGGCCTGCGAGTTGGAACACGGCAACCGCCATACGGCAATCATGCACAGCCAAAACGTCAGCAACCTGACCCAGATGGGCCGAAAAATCCAGACGACGATTTTCGTGAAGAACGGGCCGTCGTTTGCGGGCATTGGGGTCGGCGGTGAGGGATACACCACGTTCACCATCGCTGGGCCTACCGGGGAGGGTCTGACCCGGGCTCGAAACTTTGCCCGGGTGCGCCGCTGCGCCATGGTTGGCAACCTGAACGTCCGCTGACATGCAGCCGTTGCGAGTGGCCATCACCGGTGCCGCCGGGCAGATCGGCTATGTGCTGACACACCTCTTGGCGGCCGGGCCAAGGTTTGCTGGCCGCCCGTTAGAGTTGCGGCTGCTGGAACTGCCACAGGCCATGTCCGCCTTAGAGGGGGTGGCTATGGAGCTCAGCGACTGCGCGTTCGCCAACCTTGCCGGTATTGAGATCGGCCACGATCCACGCCACATCTTCGACGGCGCCAACGTGGCGCTGCTGGTGGGGGCCGCGCCGCGCAAGGCAGGTATGGAGCGTTCCGCGTTGCTGGCGGCCAACGGCCAGATATTTGCTGCCCAGGGCCGCGTCCTGGCCGAGGTTGCCGACGCAGACCTGCGCGTCGTCGTCACCGGGAATCCAGCGAATACCAACGCCTACATCACGATGAGCAACGCGCGGGAAGTGCCCCCAGCACGGTTCACCGCCCTGACCAGGTTGGACCACAACCGGGCCATCAGTCTGCTGGCGAAGAAGGCCGGTTGCCACAGTTCCCACATCACCCGGATGAGTATCTGGGGTAACCATTCCCTCACCCAATACCCGGACGTCTACAACGCGCGGATCCGTGGTTTGCCTGCGGCCACTTGGTTAGCCGACGACGCCTGGATAAATTTCGACTTCATCCCGCAAGTTGCCCGCCGCGGCGCCGCCGTTATCGCCGCCAGGGGACGGTCTTCGGCCGCTTCGGCAGCAGCCGCCACCATCGCTCACCTACGCGACTGGCTGACCGGCACCGCCCCCGATGTTTGGACTTCCATGGCGGTGGTAAGCGACGGTTCCTACGCCGTGCCGACCGGCTTGGTGTCCTCTTTCCCAGTCACCACCGCGCAAGGTGACTGGCGCATCGTTCCCGGCCTGCCGCTGAACGCGCTGGCACGGGCACGCATTGCGGCATCAATCCAAGAACTGCAAGCTGAGGCCGAGATGGTGCGGTCCTTGGGGCTGGTCTCATAACACCGCCGCCTGGTAGCAACGCAGCCGGAGCAACTTGTTTCCCTTGACACTTATTGCTGCGCAGCTGCCGTACGCTCCCTGGGCCCAGAACCCGATAAACTTGCCGCGTGAGTCTAGAGCTGTACGACACCGCCACCCGGAGCATCCGCCCCTTCGAACCACTGATCGAGGGCAAGGTGTCGATCTACCACTGCGGCCTGACCGTGCAGGCATCGCCTCACCTGGGGCACATCCGCAAGGAAGTCGTCTTCGACGTGCTGCGCCGGTGGCTGGAGCACGAAGGCTACGAGGTGACGATGGTGGCCAACGTCACCGACATCGACGACAAGATCCTGACCAAGTCGGCCGAAGCGGGGATGGAATGGTGGGCGCACGCCTACCAACCGCGCGCCACCGGGCATATCCCCGAGATGCTGGAACTGATGCAGACCATCATCGACGCCGGGCACGCCTACGTGGCCGAGGACGGTTCGGGCGATGTCTACTTCGATGTGCGCTCCTGGCCGCGCTACGGCGAGCTGTCGGGCATGAGCATCGACGACATGGAGCCCGCCGCCGACGCGGATCCGCGCGGCAAGCGCGACCCGCGGGACTTCGCCCTATGGAAGGGCCACAAGGACGGTGAGCCGCTGACCGCGTCTTGGGCTACGCCGTGGGGCCGCGGCCGCCCCGGCTGGCACCTGGAGTGCTCCGCGATGGCCGGTAAATACCTAGGTGATACCTTCGACATTCATGGCGGCGGCACCGACCTGCGCTTCCCGCACCACGAAAACGAGCTGGCCCAGTCGGCGGCCGCCGGGCGCGGCTTCGCTCGCTATTGGGTGCACAACGCCTGGGTGACCATGGCGGGCGAGAAGATGAGCAAGTCGCTGGGCAACACCGCGCTGGTGCGTGAGGTCACCCGCAACTACGAGCCCCGGGCGGTGCGATTTTTCCTGCTCGCCCCGCACTACCGCTCCACCATCGAATTTTCCGCCGCCGACGAAGCCACCCGCGGTTCGCTGGCCGAGGCCGAGAAGGCCATCGACCGCATCGATTCGTTCCTGCAGCGGGCAGGCGAACAGGTCGGCGGGGGCGTCGATACGACTGCGACAGCGACCACCCAGCAGTGGCAGGACTTCGCGGCCGCCATGAACCACGACCTGGGTACGCCGGAGGCCGTGGCGGCCCTGTTCGACTCCGTGCGCACCGGCAACCAGGCGCTGGCCGACGGGGCGGACGTCACCGATCACTTCGTCGCCGTCAAGCAGATGGTCGACGTGCTCGGCATCGACCCGGACGCCCCGCAGTGGGCGCGGCCGACCGGGCAGGATCTCACCGGCGTCGTTGACGGGCTCGTGGCGCATCTGTTGGCCCAGCGTGCGCAGGCCCGGGAGGCCAAGGACTGGGCGGCGGCCGATGCGATCCGCGACAAGCTGGGCGAACTGGGGATTACCATCACCGATACTGCGGCTGGGCCGCGTTGGAGCGTGAGCAACTAATGGCAGGCAATTCACAGCGGCGCGGCGCCGGACACAAGGGTAAGCCGACGGCGGCAGGCTCGGGCGGGCGCATCCGGCGCCAAGCCCACCCAGCGCAAAGCGACCGGGGCCGACTGGGTGATCGGTCGCAATCCCGTTTGGGAGGCGCTGCTGGCCGGGCTGCCGATCAAGCGGTTGCTGGTGGCCGAGGGTGCCGAGCACGACGACCGGCTGCGCGACATCTTCAAGTTCGCGGCCGAGAAAGGCATCTCGCTGCTGCAGGTGCCGCGCGGCGAGCTGGACCGGCTGACCGGCGGCCTGGCCCACCAAGGGGTCGCGTTGCAGGTGCCCGAGTTCAGCTACGCCGACGACGCCGACGTGCTGGCGGCCGCCCTGACCGCAGAGCGGGGCCTGGTCGTCGCACTCGACGGCATCACCGATCCCCGCAACCTGGGCGCCATCATTCGGTCGGCCGCCGCCTTCGGGGCCCAGGGCGTCATCATCCCCAAGCGCCGCTCGGCCGCCATGACGGCCACCGCCTGGAAGGCCTCCGCCGGTGCCGCCGCCAGGCTGCCCGTAGCCATAACCAGCAACCTCAACCAGCTGCTCAACCGGGCCACCAAGCAGGGCTTCACCGTCGTCGGCCTGGCGGGTGAGGCGGAGCTGCCGATCAGCGCGATTGCGGCGGACGAGCCGCTGGTGGTGGTCGTCGGCTCCGAGGGCGAGGGGCTAGCCCGGCTGGTGCGCGAGAACTGCGACACGCTGGTCACCATCCCGATCAGCAGCCAAGTCGAATCCCTCAACGCCTCCGTCGCCGCCGCCGTGGCGCTGTACGAGATCAGCCAGCTGCGTAACCCCTCGGCTGGCTAAGCTCCCAGCCCGTTGGACGGTGCGCTGCCCGGCCAAGCCGCGACGCTAGGCTGGGGTTACCCACGACCCAGGAGGATGATGCAGTGACCGACGCCACCGCCCTCAGCGACGCCTACCAGACCTTGCTCGCCGCGATCGAGTCCGTCGAACCAACCATTGCCGCCGCGACCCGTGTCGAGCTGGCCGACCAGCGGGCTTCCCTGAAGCTGATCGCCTCCGAGAACTACGCCAGCCTGCCGGTGCTGGCCACGATGGGCACCTGGCTGAGCGACAAGTACGCCGAGGGAACCGCCGGGCGCAG
>PDSD01000028.1 GCA_002748325.1 Arachnia propionica
CGCAATGACTTGGTAGCCAGCTGGCAGCGCTACCGGCGGGCCGCCGATGTTGGCCAGCACCCGCAGCTGGCCGTTGTCGAAGCCGACGACGTGGTCGGCGGTCGGCAGCCAGCGAAGGCTGCCTGCGCCCAGCTGGTGCTCGCGGCGTAACCGCAGTACCAGGCGATAGAACTCCAGCGTGCTGTCGGGATCGCCCAGCTGCTGGTCAACGGCCAGCGTCCGGTAACTGTCCGGCTGCGGTAGCCAGGCCTTGCCATTTGGGCTGAAGCCCAACGCAGGGGCATCTGCTTGCCACGGGATCGGGATCCGGCAACCGTCGCGGCCCGCCTTGGTGTGGTCGCTGCGCTGCCAAATCGGATCCTGCCGGGCGTCGTCGGGCAACGTCGTATGATCCGGCAGGCCCAGCTCTTCGCCCTGATAGAGGTAGGTCGAACCAGGCAGCGCCAGCAGCAACATCGTGGCGGCTCGGGCGCGGCGCAGCCCAAGTTCCGCATCTGGCTGCGGATCGCTGGCGCCGAAGCCCTCGATCGTGGCGGTGTCGGCCAGCCCCAGCCGGGAAGCGTGACGCACCACATCGTGATTGCTCAATACCCAGGTGCTCGTCCCGCCGACCGCGTCGTTCGCGGCCAAGGTTTCGGTGATCACCCGGCGATAGGCCGAGGCTTGCCACGGGCAGGTTAGGGCATCGAAGTTGAACGCCTGCTGCATCTCGTCGCTGCGCACGTAGCGGGCCACCCGATTCGGATCAGGCAGCCAGGCTTCGGCGACCAGCATTCGTTCGCCACCGTATTCGCTAAGCACCCGGTGCCAGCGTCGATAGATCTCGTGGACGCCGTCTTGATCCCAGGCGGGGCCAACTTGGCCTGCCGCCAGCGGCCGATCTATGCCGTCGTCGTCGGGCATTCCGGCGGCCTTGACGAGCGAATGAGCCACGTCGACCCGGAAGCCGTCGACGCCGCGATCGCACCAGCCACGCAGGATGTCATCGAAGGCCGAGCGCACCCGCTCGCTGCTCCAATCCAGATCCGGCTGCTTGACGTCGAACAGGTGCAGGTACCACTGCTCAGGCGTGCCATCAGGGCGGCGCAGCCGCGACCAGCCCGGCCCGCCAAACACCGAGCGCCAGTTGTTCGGCGGCAGCTCACCCTCGGCGCCCTTGCCATCCCGGAACAGGTAAAGCTCGCGCTCGGGGCTGCCGGGTTCGGCGGCTTTGGCTGCCTGGAACCAGCGGTGCTCGTCGGAGGTGTGGTTGGGCACCAAATCGATGATGACGCGCAGCCCCAGCTCGTGGGCCCGGGTGATCAGCCGGTCGGCGTCATCGTTGCTGCCAAACAGTGGGTCGACGGTGAAATAGTCGGCCACGTCGTAGCCGCCATCGGCCATCGGGGAGAGATAGAACGGGCTCAGCCACACCGCATCCACCCCAAGGGTCGCAAGGTGATCCAGCCGCGAAATGATTCCTGGCAGGTCGCCAACACCGTCGCCGCTCGCATCGGCAAAAGAGCGCGGATAGATCTGATAGATGACGGCATCGCGCCACCACTGGTTTGGCATATGAGCCTCCGTCGTTGCTGGGGCGGGCTGTGGCTCCACTCTACGCGCCACAGCGACTAGTCAGCCTATCCCCGCAGCAATAGCCAAAGCCAAGCCGATACGCTAGGCCGGTGACTGAACTTGCTGCTCAAATTGACGCCGCCCTGCCAGCGGCCTCTGCTGCACTGCACCGGCTGATCCGAATCCCGTCTGTGTCCTCCCAGCCTGAACATCAGGCCGATGTCGAGGCCACGGCCGAGCTGATCTCAGCGTTGCTGCGAGACGTTGGCTGTCCCGAAGTCAGCCTGCTGCGTGCCGGTGGCCATCCGGCCGTCTTTGGCTACTACCCGGCCCCCGCCGGTCAGCCGACGGTGCTGCTGTACGCCCACTACGACGTGCAGCCGCCGGGAACTGCGGCGGCCTGGGACAGCGATCCGTTCGAGCCACGCGAAACCGACGGTCGGCTCTACGCCCGGGGCTCGGCCGACGACAAAGCTGGCGTGGCACTGCATCTGGCGGTGCTGCGGGCACTGGGGCCGCAGCCGCCGATCGGCATCAAGCTGTTGTTTGAAGGTGAGGAAGAGATCGGTTCGCCGACGATGGCGGCGCTGCTCGACCAGCATCGCGACGAACTCGACGCCGACATTTTCGTGATCGCCGATGCCATCAATGCCGATGTAGGTATGCCGTCGTTGACCACCACGCTGCGTGGCAACATCACCGCCGAGGTCACCGTCAGCACCGCCAAACAGGGCCTGCATTCGGGCCAATTCGGCGGGCCGACCCCGGACGCGCTGACCGCCCTAGTGCGACTGCTCGCCACCCTGCACGACGACAACGGCGACGTAGCCATCGCTGGCCTGGTGAGTGATCCACAGCCAGCCTCGGACTACCCGGCGGATCGGTTGTACGAAGAGACCGGGTTGCTGCCAGGCGTCGAGTGGATCGGTACTGGCAGCCTGGCCGAACGAATGTGGGTAAAGCCCTCGGCATCCGTCATCGCGTTGGACACCACCCGCATCGCCGATGCCTCCAACACCCTGATCCCAAGCGCGAGCGCAAAGCTAAGCATCCGGATCGCCCCCAGCGACGACCCGGCTCGCGCCCAGGCAGCGCTGCGGGAACACCTGCTGCGCCACGCTCCGTGGGGCGTCCAAGTTGAGGTCGCTGAGGATTCGCAGGCTGCCGGGCTGGTGCTAACACCGTCGCCGAAGCTAAGCGAAGTGGTTGATGCCGCCTTCGTCGACGGCTTCGGCTGCCCGGCGGCTCGCGTCGGCATCGGCGGCAGCATCGCCCTGGGCGCCGGACTGGCCGAGCGTTACCCCGACGCTGAGATATTGCTGACCGCAGTAGCAGACCCAACGTCCTACATCCACAGCCACAACGAGTCACTGGAGTTGGCTGACCTGCGCCGCGCGGCTATCGCCGAACTCAGCCTGCTGCGGCGGCTGGCCAGCGACTAGGCGAGTGCCTGGATGGCCTGATCCGGGTAGTCGGTAATGATGGCGTGAGCGCCGTAGCGGGCCATTCGCTGAATATCGTCGGCGTCGTTTACCGTCCAGATCGCCGAGCCGAGCGAACGCTCGGCGCATTTGCGCAGCAGCTTGGCCGTGGCGTCGTACAGCGGCGGATGGACGGCCTGCACCCCGAGCTTCTTCGCGTGTTTCCAGGGCCGATAGAACGGGTCGGTATATAGCATCCCCAGGCGGACGGTGGCGTCGAGCTGGCGCACCCGGCGCAACGAGTGCTGGTTGAACGACGAAATGGTCAGCCGGTCGCGGATCTGGTGGCGCTCCACCAAGGCCAGCACCGCCTGTTCCAAGCCGGGGTAGTCGACCTGCGAGTTCTTGAGCTCGATGTTGATGTGGCTGCCGGTGGGGGCGAGAAAGGCCAGGGTCTCGTCCAGGCTTGGCACTCGGACGCCGCTATAGCCATCCTTGTCGTCGCTGGCGTCGTACTGCTGGATCTGTGCCAGCGTGAGCTCGGCGACATCGCCATGGCCATCGGTGGTGCGGTTCAGCGACTCGTCGTGGATCACTACTGGATGTCCGTCGGCACTCAGCTGGACGTCGAATTCGACGCCGCCCGCGCCCTGGGCTAGGGCCAGTGCAAAGGCTGGGATGGTGTTTTCCGGGGCGTAGCCGCTGGCCCCGCGATGGGCCCACACTTGCATCATGGCTCCTAGCTTGCCAGACGCTCCCAGCGGCCCGCCGTTGGCCTACGGCTAGCCGATCAGCGGCACCCAGGCGACGGCCACCGGCTCTTGGGCCAAGGAAGTCGGAGCCTGAATCTGATCGGCCACGACGGCGGTCGTTTCGCCAGTTAGCCAAGTGACAGAATCGAGGTGCCGTAGCTCCGGTGGCAGTTGGGCTGGGGCGGCGGGGGACAAGACGTGCAGGTATAGCCGGGCTGCGTCGGTGGTGTAGCGCAGTCCGGGGTCTGCGGGGCGGTGCCACGGCCGGGTGCCAAAGATCGCTTGGCCGTTGCGCCCCAGCCAGCCGCCCAGTTCGTGCAGCGCGGCTAGCTGCGGTTCCGGCACGGTGCCGTCTGCGCGGGGCCCGACGTTGATTAGCACGTTGCCGTTCTTAGCGACGACATCGACCAGATATTGCACCAGGTCGGTGCCGGTGAGCCAGTGATCCGCCGTTTCGGCCTGGTTGTAGCCGAACGAGTGGCCCAGCCCCCGGGTGGATTCCCAGACCTCAGGCAGCAGCGCATCGACCTGGGTGTACTCCCGGGTCAGGAAGCCGTGCGAAGGCACCCCCCAGCGGTCGTTGACGACCCCAGCTGGAACCCGGGTGAGGTAGCTGCGCCACAGTGCCGCGACGCCGTAGTCTTGGTCACCCTTGCCGCCGTCTGGCCAGTCGATGTCGTTCCACAACACGTCGGGGCGGAACCGATCGATCAGTTCGGTGACCTGGGCGTGACAGTAGCGGGCGAAGGTTTCGTCGTTGCGGCGGCTCAGGAACAGCTCTCGATCCGATTGGATGGGCGGGAAGTCGGCGACGTGCCAGTCGTGCGCACCAGAAAAGTAGACGCCGAACCGGGCTCCGGCCGCCCTGGTGGCATCGTGCAGTTCTTGGATGAGGTCGCGGCGCGGTCCACGCCGGGTCGCGTTGAAGGCGGTGGTTGCGGTATCCCACAGGCAGAAGCCGTCGTGGTGCTTGGTGGTCGGGATGACGTAGCGCGCCCCGCTTGCCAGTAGTTGGCCGATCAGCCGGTCGGCGTCGAAGTCGGGCGTCTGCCAGTGATCTGCCAGGTCCTCATAGCTGGTGCCGACGCCATAGCGGCTGAGGTGACGCTTGGCAGCCAAGCTGGCCGGGATGCGCACCGTGTTGGCGTACCATTCCGCGTAGCTGTGGTGGCGGTAGGCGTGCTCGACGCCGTGGCCGGTGCTGGGGAGTTCGGCCCAGGCGGGAACCGAATAGATGCCCCAGTGAATGAACACCCCCAGCTTCGCGTCTCGATACCATTCAGGTATCGACATGGTTGGGTAGGTCACGCCCAGATCGGGGCCGATGCGTTCCTCGAAGTTCAGCATTGCTACCTTCCGCGGCTGATGATCGGGGCCAGATCCGGGGAATCGTTGCTGGTGTCGAACGGCCAAACTCCCGGTGCCAGGTTGTGGTGTCCCAATCTAAGCAGGTCCTGGTCGACCCCGCCGGGGGTCAGCGCCAACACCCAATCGGCGGCGATCTGGTGCAGCTCGGGTTCCAGGTAGCCGATCTTCACGATGACCACGTCCGCCGTCGTGGGTTCCAGACCGAGGTCGCGGAAATCTTGCAACCGGTGGAAGGGCTTGCGGCTAGTCGTCACGATGCAGTGCAGCGAGCCTTGCCGCAGCACGACCTGCGTTCCGGCAACCGGATCGCCGTCGACGATGTTCGCCACCACCGCCGTCAGCTCGGCCGGGGGACTGGTGCGATCATCGACCCGGCCGCCGACCGTGACGGTAATGGTGGCGCCGATACCGGCTTGCTTGGCTGTGGCCACGGCCACCGGATCAAAGACCGAGGCATAGAGAACCGTGTACTCTTCGCTGCGCAGGCGGCGATCTGCGGCAAGCTGGCCCAGCGTCCAGGCCGCGTCACCGGCCCCACCGGCGGTGGGGTTGTCGCCGGAGTCCGAGATGAAAAACGGCCGCCGCGCGGCAGGCCGCAGCGCCTGATCCAGCGCCCCGGCGGCCCAGTAGCGCTCGGCTATCTCGCGGCAGCCGGTCGCCGCTGCGGCCGCATCGTCGCCGGTGACGACGACCGCCGCCTGACAGCGTGGCTCGTCGGCCCAGGCGTAGCCGACCCACAAGGCGGCGTCCATGATCTCGTCCCGGTCGGCGACCTCGGCGACAAAATCGTAGATGCTGCGCGCGGGTTCGACCCGAGTGCTGGTCTTCTCGCCCGGCAACAGCAGCGGCACCTGCACCCACGCCTTGTGGGGACGCCTGGCCTGCGGATCCCGGCCGAGTGGGCCGCGGAGCCTGGCCAGCAGATGCCACGCCGCCCGCTCCTTGGTGTTCATCGCGTCCTCGTGCGGGGCCATGCGGTAGCAAGTGATCAGGTCGAGCTGGGCCAGCAGTTCAGCCGACACGTTGCCGTGCAGATCCATTGTTGCGGAGACCAGAGTGTCCGGCCCCAGCGCCGCTCGCAGCCGAGCTGCCAGATCGGCCTCGGCGTCTAGTCGATCCACCACGCTCATTGCGCCGTGAATGTCGAGCAAGAACCCGTCGAGCGGCCCGGCCTCGGCCGCCAGGCAGACGAGTCGGTCGCGCATCCGTTCGTAGGTCGCTGGCACCACGGCCCCGCCGGGCAGCGAGCGGCCGTGGCTCAACGGCACCCAGTCGGCGGCCTGCCGCAGTTCGGTGCCGGGCCGCAGGAAGGGGTAGTAGTCGATGAGCTCGTCGCCCTCCCGGATACGGAACGCCTCATCCCCGCTTAGGTGCGGCGAAAAGGTGCTGGACTCAATCGAGATCCCGCCGATGCCGATTCGCGGCCTAGCGATGCCGCCTGGCGATAGTGGCGGCAGTGGTGGGCACCAAATATCGGCGGCGGTGGTCATGGCCTGCCGCTATCGGATCGCGGTGGGGTAGCCGTGTGATGCGCCAGCGCGGCCGCCGCCGCCCCGGCAGCGGCGTTGTTGAGTTGGCCCAGCTGCAGCGAGGGCAGGGTGCCGGTGACCGGCGGGTTGCTGCGCAGCTGTGCTTCGATCCGGTCGCGAAGCAGCTCCCACGATGCGGTCAGGCCGCCGCCGAACACGATGTCGTGCACATCGAGCAGCAGCGTGACCTGGGTGATAGCTACGGCGATAGCCGCCGCCGCGTTCTCGATCGTCGCTAGCGCCGCTTCGTCGCCCCGGCTGGCCAGTTCCGCCACGTCCGCCCCGGAGAGGCCAGTGCGGCCGGTGAGTTCCCCGTAGCGCAGCCCGATTGACCGGCCCGAGGCCACGGTCTCCAGGTGGCCGCGCCCGCCGCAGGTACACGTGTAGTCGGAGTAGCCGGGCGCGTGTCCCAGCTCCCCGGCGGCGCCGGACGGGCCGAAATAGACCTCGCCGTCCAGCATCAGCGCGGCTCCCACACCGGTGCCGAGCATGAGCGCCAGGGCGCTGTTGCTCCCGGCCAGGCTGCCCCAGGTCAGTTCTCCAAGCAGGAATGCGTTTACATCGTTGATCGCGACGACCGGCCGATCCAATCGGCTTCCCAGTTCACCCGCGATGTCGGTGCCGACCCAGCCAGGAAACAGGCTGGACGCGGCACGCACCACGCCATCGCGCAGCACCCCAGCAGCACCCACGCCGACGGCACTAGCCGACTGACCAGCATCCCGTTCCAGGCTACGAAGCAGTGATGTCGATGCCTGCAGCATGGCTGCACCGCCCTGGCTTGCGGGCGAGGGGACGGTGCCAGTGGCGATAACCTCGCCGCTGGGCTGTACTAGCGCAGCCGATATTTTGGTTCCGCCGATGTCTATTCCAGCGAGGAAGCTCACCTCAACGTCCTCCCAATCCAGCCATAGCGATGCCCTTTACTAGGTGGCGCTGCAACGCCACCACCAGAGCGGTGGTCGGCACCATGGACACGATAGCCGCGGCCATCTGCAGATCCCAGCGCGTGCCCTGCTGGGTAGAGAAGCTGGCCAAGCCGATGGGCAGCGTACCCAGTTGGGAATAGTCCACCGTTACGATCAACGGCCACAGGTAGCTGTTCCAGAAGCCCAAGAAGGTGAACACCGCCAGCACCGCCATTGCCGAGCGCGCCAGTGGCAGGATGATGCCCGCATAGATCCGGAACGTGCTTGCCCCGTCGACCCGGGCCGCCTCGTCCAGTTCGTAGGGGATGCTGCGGAAGAACTGGCGCAGCAGGAAGGTGCCGAAGGCGCTGAAAGCGAACGGCAAGATGAGGGCCTGGTAGGTGTTGACCCAGTTGAACCACTGCATCAGGGTGAACATGGGGATCACGACGACCTCGGCGGGCACCATCAGCGTCGCCAGGAAGAGCACGAAGACCACGTCGCGGCCCCGCCAACGCAGCCGCGCGAACGCGAAGGCTGCGGAGCTGGAAACCAGCAGCACCAGCAGTGTGCCCACGACAGAAACGAACAGTGAGTTGGTGATGTAGGTCACGAACGGGCCGTAGGTGAACACGTCAACAAAGTTGCTCCAGCGAACTTCCGAGCCGATCAGCCGCGGCGGCACTGAGAACATTTCGTTGTTCGGCTTGAGTGCGGAGAAAAAGGCGTACACCAGCGGCGAGGCGAAGATGATCGCGGCTACGTAGACGGTGATGTGCTGGACGATTAGGCCGATCTTGCTGCGGCCGGTTTCACGACTCATAGTGCACCCACCTCTTCTGGGCCCGGAACTGCAGCGCGGTAAGCACAATGATCATGGCGAACAGCAGCCAGGCTGCCGCTGCGGCCAGCCCTAGGTCTTGGAACTTGAAGCCTTGGTTGTAGATGAATTGCACGATCGGCTGGGTGGAGTTGCCGGGTCCGCCGCCGGTCAATAGTTGCGGCTGAGTGAAGACTTGCAGCGACGTGATCATCGTCATCACCGTGGCGAAGAAAACTGCCGGTGAGATGAGCGGCAGCGTAACCCGGAAAAACATGGTGGCGCCGGAGGCGCCGTCGATGAGGGCCGCCTCGATCACGCTGTCTGGTAGCTGTTCTAAGGCGGCGGAGAAGATCAGCATGTTGTAGCCGAGCCCCTGCCAGACGCTCATGACGACCAGCATGATCATGGCCCACTGTGGGTGGGCTAAGAAGTTGGGTAGGGAAAAGTCGAACCACGACTCGGCAATGCCGTTGAAGGCGCCACGGGGCTGCAGCAGCATCTTCCATACCAAGATGTTGGCCACCATCGGAGTCACAACTGGGATGAAGAACAGCACTCGAAGCGCATTGCGGCCGCGAATCCGAGAACCCAGCAGGGTCGCCAACGCGAGGGCGGAGGCGACGTTGATCGGCACGTAGAGGGCCGTAAAAACGAAGGTGTTGCGAACCGCCGGTAGGAAGTCGGGGCTGGCAGTGATGAGGCGAACGTAGTTGCCGAAGCCGATGAAGGTGCGATCCCCGAAAGTGGGCCAGTCATACAAACTCATGACGATGGACAGGCCCACCGGGAATAGCGTGAACAGGCCGAGGCCCGCCAGGGCCGGGCTTACAAACCCGAACGCCTGACGTGCCTCGGCTCGTCGCAAAGCGCCCCGACGGGGCACGCGCTTGCTCACTTAGCTGCCGAACTGCTGTTGGGCAGCTTCAAGCACCTCGCTGATGTCTTTCGCGCCGGTGTAGACGCTGACCAGCTCGGGGGTGACGTAGGCGCTGACCTTGCTCCAGTTATCGGAGACGTGCTGGCCTTCCACGTTAGCGAAGGCAGCCTCGAATGCAGCCTTAACCTCGTCGCGGTACTTCTCGTCGATGGAGTCGAAGTACAGCGGCTGCGACTCGGCGCGGGCCGGGTAGGAGCGACCGGAAGAAGCCACGTAGTCCTGGGCGTCCTTGCTCAGCAGGCCGCCGAGCACCTTGAGGGCCGCTTCCTTGTTTTCGCAGTTCTTGGCGATGCCGAAGCCGGAGCCGAGAATCAGGCCGAGCGGCTTGCCGCTGTCGCCAGCCGGTAGCCCGACCAGGCCGACATCCAGGCCAGCGTCATTGTTCAGGTAGCTGACGGCGTTCCAGGTGCCATCGACGGCCATCGCGGCGTTGCCATTGCTGAACTGCTGCTCGCCCCAGCCAAGCTCGGAGGCCGACGGCACCTCGACCGCCACCTTCATATCCGTGACCAGCCCGGCGTACCACTGGGAGGCCTTGACGAACTCGGGGTTGGTGATGTCGAGGGTGCCATCCGCGGTGACCGGCTGTACGCCGGACTTCGAGATGGGCAGCGCCTGCCACTGGAAGTCGCCCATGCCGATGCCGAAGCCGGGCATGGCCTCGGTGGTCGCGGCCTTAGCGGTGGCCTCGAAGTCGGCGAACGTCCAGCCGTTGGCCGGAGCCGGGGCGCCGGTGGCTTCCATCTGGCCCTTGTTGTAGTACACCAGCATCGTGGCCACGTCGAATGGCAGCCCGTAGACCTTGCCCTTGTTCTGCAGGATCTCGGTGGCGCCCGGAGCGAAGTCGTCGGCGCTCAACCCGGCAGTCTTGTAGTCTTCTTCGGTCAGTTCAACGAAGCCGTCGGTGTAGTCGGCGACCTTGCCGGAGTTCATGGCGGTAACGCAAGCCATGTTGCCCGAGGCCATGTTGGTAGTCAGCTTGGTGAAGAAATCGCCCCAGGGAGCGGTGCGCAGTTCGATCGTCACGTCCGGGTTGGCTTTCTGCGCGATTTCTACCTGCTTCTCAATGGCCTCAATGTCACTCTCGCCACCTGCCCACATGTCGACGACGATGGTCGGTTTCTCGCCGCCATCGCCACTGTCGCCGTTGGAGCTGCAGCCTGCCAGCGACACCGCAGCCAGGGCCGCAGCCAAAGTAATTGTCAAAATCCGATATTTCATGGATCCTCCTCCATCTATGTTCAGCATTGAACAAAGTTGCCCGTTATCGGCTGGTTGTTATGGTAAACCCTCGCGCATGTAGCCGATACTGCGGGGTGGCATCTGTAACAAAAGCGTTACATTGCCAAAACTTTGTTCGATAGTGTATAAAGATTGATTGTGAGCCAAAGCCAGTTTTCCCGCCGTGACGCCAAGCAGCGCATAGTGACGTTGCTGCGGCAAGGAAAGGCCGAGTCCCGGGCAGACCTGGCCCGGGAGCTAGGCGTCGCGCCGTCCAGCGTTTCTACCTGGGTGGCAGAACTTGTGGCCTCGGGGCACATTCTCGAAGGCGGCCCAGGGGAATCGCGTGGCGGGCGCCGCCCGCAACGGCTGCAACCGGCGGAATCGCGAGGGCAGCTGGCAGTTGCCGAAGTGGGGGGACACCATTGCCGGCTAGGGATCACCAGTGAATCGGCAGAGTTGCTGTACAGCGAATCCCACGAGCTAGATCTGCAAGCAGGTCCCGAAGCGGTACTGGGCTGGATTGGCGAGCAACTACAGCAACTGTCAAGCCGAGCCGAGCACGGGCCGATGCTGGCTGCCGGGATCGCCTTGCCGGGGCCCGTCGATCCGGTTGCCGGGCTGATCAACATGCCCTCACGCATGCCCGGCTGGGCAGGCTGGCCGGTGCTGACCCGGTTGCAGGGACTACTAGGCGTGCCAGTGGTTATCGAGAACGATGCGAATGCCATGGCCTTGGGGGAGCATCGCCGCCGTTTCGGCAGTAGTCGAACCAGTCTGATGGTAAAGGCTGGCACCGCAATTGGGGCTGGCTTGGTCATCGACGGCCAACTGATGCGGGGCAGCTCCTACTCGGCCGGAGACGTTACCCACACCCGCGTGCACGCCGCCGCAGACCTGCCATGCAGTTGCGGCAAGGTTGGCTGCCTAGAGACTGTCGCCAGCGGCGCCGGCCTGGTGGACATGCTGACCAAGGATGGTGTTGCCGTCGCCAACACTGCGGATGTGATGCAATTAGCGGCCGACGCGCATCCCAAAGCCAACACGCTGCTGCGGCAGGCGGGTGCGCACCTCGGCGATGCGCTCAGCGCCGCGATTGGCCTGCTGAACCCGGATGCGCTATTTCTCTCCGGGGCGTTGGCGCAATCCGAACACTTCATCTCCGAGGTGAAGTCCCGGATTTATGCCAACTGCCATCCGCTGACCATCCACGGCCTAATCGTCGACACGGCCATCACTGGGCCCGATGCAACCTTACTGGGAATGTCCTACCTGGCCAGCGAACTGGCCAATTCGGCCGACTAGCTCGCCTAGATAGCTGCGTCGATCACCGAATTGAACAACTCCGAGGGTCGCATCACTTGGGCTGCCCGCTCCGGGTTGGGGCGGTAGTAGCCGCCGATGTCGGCGGGGGAGCCTTGCACCCCGATCAGCTCGGCCACGATCTCGTCCTCGTCGCTGCTCAGTTGCTGCGCCAACAGGGTGAATGTGGCGGCCAGTTCCGCATCCTCGGTCTGCTCGGCCAAGGCATGCGCCCAGTACAGCGCCAGGTAGAAGTGCGAGCCGCGGTTGTCGAGGCCGCCCAGCCGCCTGGTCGGCGACTTGCCATTGGTCAGCAGGGCCTCCGTGGCCCGATCCAAGGTGGCCCCCAGCACTTTCGCGCGACGGTTGCTTTCACTCTCGGCTAGATGCTCCAGCGAGGCAGCCAGGGCCAGGAACTCGCCAAGCGAATCCCAGCGCAGGTAGTTCTCGGCCACGAGCTGCTGCACGTGCTTCGGGGCGGAGCCGCCCGCGCCGGTCTCGAACAGGCCGCCACCGGCCATCAGCGGCACGATCGACAGCATTTTCGCGCTGGTGCCTAGCTCCAGGATCGGGAACAGGTCGGTCAGGTAGTCACGCAGCACGTTGCCGGTAACCGAAATGGTGTTCTTGCCTTGCCGGGCCCGGGCAATACTGAACTTGGTGGCATCCACCGGGTTCATGATCTCAAGCTGCAGCCCGGTGGTGTCGTGCTCTGCCAGGTAGGTCTCCACCTTCTGCCGCAGGTTGCGATCGTGCGCGCGGGTCTCGTCGAGCCAGAACACCGCCGGGGTTGCGCTGGCGCGAGCCCGGGTGACGGCGAGCTTAACCCAGTCGCGGATGGGAGCATCCTTGGCTTGGCAGCCGCGCCAAATGTCGCCTGGTTCGACGTCGTGGCTCAACAGTACTTCGCCCGCCGCGTTGACCACCTCGACGCGGCCCGCTGCTGTGATCTCGAAGGTCTTGTCGTGGCTGCCGTATTCCTCCGCTTTTTGGGCCATGAGGCCGACGTTGGGCACCGAGCCCATCGTGGCGGGATCGAACGCCCCGTTGGTCTTGCAGTCTTCGATGACGGCCTGGTAAACCCCGGCATAGGACGAATCCGGGATGACGGCCAGCGTGTCGGCCTCGCTGCCGTCCGGCCCCCACATGTGGCCAGCGGTGCGGATCATGGCCGGCATGGAGGCGTCGATGATGACGTCGCTGGGCACGTGCAGATTGGTGATGCCCTTGTCCGAATTGACCATCGCCAGCTTCGGTCCATCGGCCAGCGCGGCGGCGAAGGCTTCCTTGATTTCCGCGCCAGTTGCGATGTCGTCCAGGCCGTTCAGGATCGAACCAAGGCCGTTGTTCGCCGACAGCCCGGCGGCATCCAGCTGGTCACCGTAGCGGGCGAAGACATCGGGGAAGAAGGCGCGGATCACGTGGCCGAAGATGATCGGGTCGGAAACCTTCATCATCGTTGCCTTGAGGTGTACTGAGAACAGCACCCCCATGTCCTTGGCTCGCTTGATCTGCTCAGCCAGGAAAGCGTCTAGAGCGGTGGCGCTCAGTTTGGTCGCGTCAACGACCTCGCCAGCGAGCACCGGCAGCTGTTCGATCAGGGTTTGCGTGCCGTCGGCGGTAACCAATCGGATGGTCAGCACGTCGTCGGCCGGCATTATTACTGACTGCTCGTTATGGCGGAAATCGTCCGCGCTCATGGTGGCGACGGTGGTGCGCGACGACTTGGTCCATTCGCCCATGGAATGCGGGTTCTTGCGGGCGAAGCTCTTGACGGCCTCGGGGGCGCGCCGATCGGAGTTGCCCTCGCGCAGTACCGGGTTTACTGCCGAGCCCTTGACCCGGTCGTAGCGGGCCCGGATATCGCGTTCTGCGGCAGTGCTGGGTTCCTCGGGGTAGTCGGGCAGGGCGTATCCCTGTTCCTGCAATTCAGCGATTGCCGCCAGCAATTGGGGCAGTGAGGCGGAGATGTTGGGCAACTTGATGATGTTGGCCTCGGGCTGCTGGGCGAGCGCGCCAAGCTCGGTCAGGGCATCCTCGACACGCTGTTCTTCGGTCAGCAGCTCTGGGAATTGAGCCAGGATCCGGCCAGCCAACGAAATGTCTCGGGTCTCGACGTCCACCCCAGCCTTGCGGGCGAATGCCTTGATGATCGGCAGTAGCGAATACGTCGCCAGCAGCGGTGCCTCGTCGGTCAGCGTGTAGATGATAGTGCCCATTTGGTAGCAGGCCTCCTTGTTTCTAAGTTGGTGCTTAGCCTACTGGCAACCGGCCGCTGGCCGCGCGACCTCGTTCATCGGGGATGGGGTGATTGCAGCACTTCGGTAAGGTTTCCGCCTGTCGGACGCTGGTGAGTGAGCTTTGGCTTCGTCTGAAACCTCAGGTAACCTTAGGCCCACGAGTTGTTGATAAGTTCCGCGGCAAGGCCGCGATGATGAGGCGAGGGGGTCGACCCTATGGGGCGCGGCCGGGCAAAGGCAAAGCAGACGAAGGTCCGTCCAGTTGAGACGGATTTTGCTTCACTTGAGCGGGAACTTCGCGGTGAAAGTTATTCCGAGCAGGATTCTGCCGACGTACCTGAGGTCGAGATACCTGACGCCTACGCCGATCTCGCCGAGCAATACAACAGCGAATACGGCGATGATGGGAATGCCGAGCAGCGCGCCTGAATCATCCCAGGTGTGGGTTCCTGACACCGAGTTAACGGGCTTCAAGCAGTTGACGCTGCCGTTGCCCGACGCCACCCGGTATTCGGGGGAGTCCGATGTCGAGGTCGTTGCCACCCTGATACGACGCAATGAGCCGCAACACCCCAAAGCCATGCTGTATGTGCATGGCTGGAATGACTACTTTTTCCAGCGGCCCTTGGCTGACGAAGTTGCCGACATGGGCTACGACTTCTACGCGCTGGATCTGCGCCGCTACGGCCGGTCGCTGCGCACCGGCCAATTGGCCGGGTTCACCACCGATCTAAGCGACTATTTCCAAGAACTAGATCAAGCACTGGCGGTGATCAAGGGCGAGGGGCATCCCGACGTGGTGTTTATGGGGCACTCCACCGGCGGCTTGGTCGGGGTGCTGTGGGCGGCTCAACGGCCCGGGCAGCTCAGCGCCCTGGTGCTAAACGCCCCCTGGATCGAACTGCAAGGCAACGCCGTGCTGCGCCCGGTGCTTTCACCAATGATGAACGTGGCCAGTTCACTCTCGGCGACCTCTGCCCTGATTCGCAACGACAACGGCTTTTACCGGCGGGCTATTTCGGCCGACGAGGAAGGCCAGTGGGACTACAACCCGAACCTCAAGGGGGACAAAGCTTTTGTGGTTCGCGTCGGCTGGATATCCGCGATCATGGCAGGGCATGCCGTAGTTGAAGCCGGACTATCGATCGATGCCCCGGTGCTGGTGTGCTTGGCGGATCGCTCCGATTTCTCGCTGCGATGGAGCGAGGAGCTGCGCCGGGCGGATATCGTGCTCGACGTCGACCGCCTGGCCCAGCGGGTGCATGATCTGGGTAGCCACGTCACGCTGATTCGGATCCCGGATGCGATGCATGACCTAGTGCTTTCCGATGAACCTGCGCGCTCGAAATATCTGGCTGCAGTGCGGCGCTGGCTCAGCGTATACGGCTAACAGCGGCCGCAGCGCAGAGCGGCAAACGTGCTGTGGGTAAAAAGTGAGCGGTGGTGGCCAGGGCCGGAATCGAACCGGCGACCTTTCACTTTTCAGGCGAACGCTACTACCAACTGAGCTACCTGGCCCGGTGGCACCTAAGTGCCACACCCGCGACCCCGACGGGACTTGAACCCGCGACCTCCGGCGTGACAGGCCGGCGCGCTAACCAACTGCGCTACGGGGCCATTTTCATGACCTGTTGGCCGAAGCCAACCCAGGAATCATAACTGAGCGGTTACCCAGATGTGAAATCCATCCGCTGGAGTCCTCGTGCCTCGTGTAGGCCGGAGCTCCCACCCCGGACGTGCTGACAGAACTCCGGGGAGATGTGGCATCCCCAACGGGATTCGAACCCGTGTTGCCGCCGTGAAAGGGCGGAGTCCTAGGCCTCTAGACGATGGGGACCTGCCGACCGACTTAGGATAGTCCAGGATGCGCTCGCCGTCGAACCGAGCGCCCCCGGCTCAGTCGTCGTAAGTGGTGATGTGGATGTGGTCGTAGTGGTTGGCGGTGTGGTTGCCGCGGTCCCGCATCCGACGCCAGCCCTCATCGTCGCGTTCGATGTTCCAGATCTTCTGCCGGTAAATGATGTACTTGATGTTGAACCGCTTTGCGTTTGCCCTAAAGTACTTCGCCAAATCCCAGCCGAACTCACTGTTGCTGCGCCAGGAGGGGATCATGATGTCGACGGCACGCCCGGCCGGATGGTCGGGGGTGGTGGCGCGACGCCAGCCGTACATGGTCTTGATCTCGGGGACGTTATCCCACACGTAGCGCACGATTTTTTGCACGTTGGAGTTGGTCTTGTGCAGCCCGGAGGAGTAGCCGTGGTTCAAATCCACCGACCCGCTGCCGGATGATGAGGCGTTGATCCGGCGGTCAGACAAGTACTTGGAGGTGACCCACCAGACCTGGCCGTAGCGCAGGATCTTGGTGCGGCCATGCGAGGTTTCGCCGACCAGCCGCACAGCGGTGCCGGGGCGAATCTCGCCGGTGTGCTTGCTACCGGTTGCCGCGTTCCATAGGTTGAGGGTCGCGGTGGCGTACCTCTTGCCCGTGGTTTCAGGCAGCTTGTCAGGCGGGGGAGTCGCTGCGGTGTAACGCGCGGTGACCCAGCGCAACACCCCGTTGTGCACGATCTGAACTCGCCCGTGCTCAACCTTTCCAGTGACGGCCAACTCTGAGGTCCGCGGGATTTCGCCTTCGTGGGCGGAACCTTGGGAGGATTTCCAGATGTTGAGGTTCGCGGTCGCGTAGCGCTTCTTCGTGACTGGCGGCTTCTTCGCAGTTGGTGAAGATGCCGAGCTGTCAACCTTGTCTAGGTAACGATTGTTGACCCAGCGAATGTTGCCTTGCCAGATGATCTGGGCGACGCCGTTGCTCACCTTGCCGGTCAGGTCGACGACGGTTCCCTTGGGGATATCGCCGTAGGAGAAGAAATCTCG
>PDSD01000089.1 GCA_002748325.1 Arachnia propionica
CAATTTGATGCCGGTTCCCGAGGCCGAACGGCAACCGATCCGCGCCAACGTGGAGTTCTTCGAATCGTTACCGCTCAACGACCGGGCCCGGGTCGACTTCGGAACCGTCCGAGGCACCCAGTACCTGGAGCCGCTGTTCGAGTTCTCTGGCGCGTGCGCTGGCTGCGGCGAAACCCCGTACCTGAAACTGCTGGCCCAACTATTTGGCGACCGGGCGATCGTGGCTAACGCGACCGGTTGTTCGTCCATCTACGGCGGCAACCTGCCGACCACGCCGTGGGCAAAGAACGGCAAGGGACGCGGCCCAGCATGGTCGAACTCGCTGTTCGAAGACAACGCAGAATTTGGTCTCGGCATGCGACTCGCGACCGATGTCCACACGGATCTAGCCCGTACCCGGCTCCAAGAGCTGCGCTACAAGATCAACGACGACGAACTCGTCGACGGCCTGCTGACCGCACAGCAAAAGTACGAGTCTGACCTCAGCGCACAAGAGGAACGGGTAGAAAAACTCAAAGCCGCGTTGAAAAACATAGACGGTCCAAAGGCTGCAGATCTCGCTTCGGTGGCGGATCATTTCCTGCGCCGCTCTGTGTGGATCGTGGGCGGGGACGGCTGGGCCTACGACATTGGCTCCTCAGGTGTCGACCACGTTTTGGCAAGCGGACGCAACGTAAACATCCTGGTTCTCGATACCGAGGTGTACTCAAATACCGGCGGACAGTCGTCCAAGTCGACGCCACTCGGCGCGGTCGCTAAGTTCGCCGCCGGCGGCAAACTAACCAATAAGAAAGATCTGGCGCTACAAGCCATCGCATACGGCAACGTGTACGTTGCCCGCGTTGCCATGGGGGCAGACCCACAGCAGACCCTCAAAGCATTCCGGGAGGCGGAGGCCTACGATGGGCCGAGCCTGATCATCGCCTACAGCCACTGCATCGCACACGGCATCGACATGCGCAAGGGTCTAGATCAGCAGTATCGAGCCGTCAATTCGGGGCACTGGCCGCTGATTCGGTATAACCCGATCGTGCGCGGCACAGGCGGCAATCCGTTCCTGCTGGATTCACCGCGTCCCCGAATCTCGCTCGCCGACTATCACAACGGCGAATTGCGGTTCAAGATGCTGGCAAAGGCGGATCCGGCCGAGGCGGAACGGTTGTTGGAACTAGCCCAGGAGCAAGTCAACCGACGTTGGTACGAATATGAGCGGATGGCGGCGCGAGGTGCCGAAACCTTCGCGGCCGACGCCAGGAGGGAGCCTGTGAATGACTGACCTAGCAACCCAGTATCTGGGGCTTGACCTGCGCTCGCCGATCGTGGCGTCCGCCGGCCCCTTGCAACAAAAGGTAGACGGAATCCGCCAGCTCGCCGAGGCGGGGGCGGGCGCCATCGTAATGTACTCACTGTTCGAGGAGCAGTTGCGCCAAGAGCAAGCGCGCATGGACGAGTTAGAGGAGCTGTATGCAGACTCGTTTTCTGAGTCGATGACCTGGTTCCCCACGGTTCCCAGCAACGATTCGGGAACGACTGTGAAATACCTTTCGCTGCTCGAACAGGGAGCCTCAGCCATAGACATACCGTTAATCGGGTCGATCAACGGCGCCACTAGCGGCGGATGGGTGCGCTACGCACGCCAAATGCAGGACGCCGGAGCGGCTGCGATCGAGCTAAACATCTACCTGGTGCC
>PDSD01000091.1 GCA_002748325.1 Arachnia propionica
CCTCCAATATCATTACCCAACGAGTCTTGTGTCTCTTTCACCATAGTTCGCGGATGCGCAGACGTTCCACGGTGCTGAACAGATGTGCATGAAGGGGTGTTTGAGCTAGTCAGGGCCTTGATTTATGCGCCATTGGTGTTGCGAAAACAGGGTGTCGCTGATTGGTCAAACATCCCCACACGCGCACACAGCCGCCGGTCTGGCCGGGATGGCTGGGGGACTGTCTCATCACTCAGCAACGAACCACAAGCATTGATAGGGGCGGATCTCGATTTCTGCAACCCGGAAGTCGTATCGGTGGTTGCCAAGGAGTTCTAGCGCAGTTTCTCCGATTAGGTCAGCCAAATAGTAGCCCGGAATCCACACAGACTCCTCGCTGAAGTTGTAGACCTGAGTGAGATCTCCCAAATGATGCTGGCGCCACAGCAAGAGCAGGCGCGGATCCGGGCTGGAGACTGCTTGTGTCTCTATCGAGGCATGCAACTGCGGCGTCGCCTTGCGAACCTCGATCATCTGCCTCAGCGAGTTCCGCACCCAGGCCGCAGAGCGCATCGGATTCGACTCTGCGTCGGCCACCAGCGACCAATCCATGCGGGGGCGATGAATCCACCGATTGTCGGCTGCATGGTCCTGATCGTCTAAATACGAGTAGTCGTTCGTCAGCCCTAGCTCGTCGCCCATGTACAACTTTGGGATACCGCCGAAACCGAGGATCACGGCGTGTAGCAGCCGAATTCGTGCCAGCGCGTCCAAAAGTCGGGGCTGGTCGTCAGCCTCCTGTGCAGACTCCAGACCGCACAGGCTCGCCAGCGTGCCGCTGGTGCGTTCCTCGCCGGTCATCGGGTCGTGCTGAAAAACTAGGCCGGTGGCAAACGACCCTTTGTGCGCCCCCGAATAGAAGTTGGCTAGGAACCGCCGGTGATCGAAGCCGCTGCCGCCAGCCCGTGCCGCGTCCTGATCATCGATGGCCCAACCGATATCGTCATGGCTCCGAGCATAGAGAGACCATGTTGTCGTCGGAGGCTTTGCGGGAACCGCGTCCAATGCAATTTTGAACAACCGCGTGTCGCGGGTCGCGAGTGCACTCCATAGCTGCACCATGACCGAGTTGTGGTCCACTGTGTCGCTAAGCGCCCCATACTGATCGCCTCTTCCGAGGTAAGCGATCAGGTCTTTTGGCCCAACCATGGCCTCCGCCTTGAATGCCGCCCCGGGGGCGACGATCCGAACGGCCGCCCGCAAAGCCTGGACGATCGCGTGCACCTCCGGCAGATTCTGACAGCGGGTACCAAGCCGCTTCCAGATGTATGAGACCCCATCGAGGCGCAGCACATCAACGCCCGCGTTCAGCAGGTGGCAGATGATGTCGAGATATTCGCAGAACACGTCCGGGTTAGACCAGTTGAGATCCCACTGGTATTCATGAAACGTCGTCCACACCCAGCCGCCTGCCGCCTCGTCCAATGTGAAGTTGCCTGGCGCCAGATCTGGGAACACTTCGAGTAGCTGCTCTTCGAAGGCGTCTGGTTCGGTGCGGTCTGGGTAAATGTAGAAGTAGTCGCGATATTTCTGTTCGCCCGCCCTGGCACGCGACACCCATTCGTGGGCGCTCGCCACATGGTTTAACACCACATCAAGTTCCAGGGC
>PDSD01000048.1 GCA_002748325.1 Arachnia propionica
CGACCATGATCCGCGTCATGCTGGTGGACGATCACGCCATGGTGCGCCGCGCGGTTGCCATGATGCTTAGCGTCGAGCCCGACATCGAACTCGTGGCCGAGTGCGGCGACGGCGCCGAAGCGCTGGCCGCCTGCCGCCAGCACCGCCCCGATGTGGTGCTGATGGACATCGAAATGCCAGTTCTCAACGGCATCGAGGCGACCAAGCAGATCGCCGAACTGGCCGCGGTGATCATCCTGACCACCTTCGACCGCGACGACTACCTGTTCGACGCGCTGGCGGCCGGGGCGGCCGGATTCCTACTGAAAAACGCGGAACCCGAGAAGCTACTGGACAGCATCCGCACCATCGCGGCCGGGGACGCGCTGCTGGCCCCCGAAGTGACCAAGCGGGTGATCGCCCGCGCCATGCACGCCCGGCCGCAGCCAACGCCGATCGACGGGCTCGGCGAACTCAGCGCCAGGGAAACCGAGGTGCTGCAACTGTTGGCTGAGGGGCTATCCAATGTCGAGATCGCGCAGCGCCTGTTCGTGTCTGAAGCCACCGTCAAGACCCACGTGTCTGCCTGCCTGACCAAGCTGGGGGTGCGCGACCGGGTGCAGGCGGCGATCCTTGCGCTGCGGGCCGGGCTGGCTCAGCTGGGGTAACTCCGTCGAAAGGATGACCGGAAATCGGTCTTATGGCCGATGTGTGATTCGCTGCCGCCTGCCAAAATCGGACAGGTAAGAAGGGAATCACCAGATGATTGAGGTGCAAGAACTCAGCCGCAGCTTCGGCGACCTAAAGGCCGTCGACGAGGTGTCGTTTTCCGTCCGGGACGGCGAACTGACCGGTTTCGTGGGCGGCAACGGGGCAGGCAAGACCACCACCATGCGCATGATCATGGGCATCCTGGAGCCGACGCATGGCCAGGTGCGCTGGCAGGGCAGCGACATGACCGCAGCGGATCGCGCCCGGTTCGGCTATATGCCCGAGGAGCGCGGCCTATACCCGAAACAGCCAGTGCTCAGCCAGCTCATCTACTTCGGGCAGCTGCACGGCATGTCGATGCAACAAGCCAAGAAAAAGTCGTTGGAGCTACTAGAACACTTCGGGTTGGCTGATCGAGCGAAGGACAAGCTGGAAAAACTGTCACTGGGCAACCAGCAGCGGGTGCAGATAGCCGCAGCCGTGCTCTTCCAACCCGAGGCGCTCATTCTGGACGAGCCGTTTAGCGGCTTGGACCCAGACGCAGTTACCCAAATGCACGCGGTGCTGACGACCTTCGCAGCCGAGGGAGTGCCCATCTTGTTTTCCTCACACCAGTTGGAGCTCGTCGAGCAGCTATGCGATCAGATCATCATCCTGGCCCACGGCAAGGTGGTAGCGCAGGGAACAGTGGAGCAGTTGCGCGCCCAAGGCCAGCACGAACATCGGATACAAACTGACGCCGATCTGGGCTGGCTGCGCGATCGCCCGGGCGTGAGCGTAGTTGACCTCGACGGCAACCACGCGTTGGTGCGCTTCGCCGACGACAATGTCGAGCAACAGGTGCTCGCGGAGGCCCTGGCCAGAGGCCCGGTTCGCTCCTTCGGCCCAAATATTCGCCCCCTCAGCCACATCTACCGGGAGGTAACCCGATGAGCTACCCAGTTCCGAAGCGTCCCTGGACGATCGTCGCGAGACGAGAAGTGATGGCGAAACTCACTGACCGCGCATTCTGGATCGCCACGATAGCCCCGATCGTGATGATGATATTGGGGTTCGGGGCCTCCTTCCTGTTCTCCGTACCCGGGTCGGGCATCGTCGTGGGTGTCGCGGACGATGAGGCCGCCGCAGTGGTCACCCAGGCAAGCGACGGCGACATGTTCACCATCGAGCGGATGCCTGCAGCCGAGTTCGAGCAAGCCATTCTCGCCGACGACATTGCCTTCGCGGTAAGCCACGACGCCGACCAGTGGACAATCGTCAGCAAGGACGCGCGGACGCAGTTCTCTCCGGTCATGGCCGCGATTCACGATTACGTGCTGGCCAAGAACGCCCAGGCGGTCGGGGTCTCAGCCGAGGCGATACTGGCCAACACCGAAGCTGAGGTGAAGTTCATCGGCGCCGAGAAGCCCGAGGAGAGCATCCTCCACTTAGTTACCGGCTTAGTGTTTTCGGTGCTGTTTTTCTTCTCCGCCACATTGTATGGCTTGCAAATCGCCCAAAGTGTGGTTGAGGAGAAAGAATCCAGGATCGTCGAAATCCTGGCGGCCACGATGCCCACCCGGCAGCTGTTGCTCGGCAAAGTGGTGGGAAATACATTGATGGCCTTCGGCCAGCTGGTGCTGCTAGTGGCGGTCGCAGTGGCGATCATGAGCCAAACCAATTTCGGCTATCTGCTGCCTGCCATTGCCCCATCGCTGGGCTGGTTCGTGGTGTTCTTCCTGTTCGGTTTCACCACCCTTAGCTGCCTTTACGCGGCCACTGGCGCCATGGCGACCAGGGTGCAGGACGTGCAAAGCACCTCCATGCCGCTGTTCTTCATCCTCTTCGGCGTCTACATCGCGGGTTTCATGGCTACCGGGGCGCTCGCCAAGGTACTTGCCTTCGTACCCTTGTTGTCTAGCGTGCTGATGCCGCAACTGGTGTTGCGCGGTGAAGCAACCTGGTGGCAGGCAGCCATCGCGCTGCTGCTGACTATCGTGGCCATGGTGTTGGCGTTGTGGCTGGCCGAACGCGTCTACCGCCAGGGCATCATGAAAACCAGCGGCATCCTCAGGTACAAGGAGATCTTCAGCCGAAACGGCTGAGGCTCAGTGGAACGAGTCGCCGCAGGCGCAGGTGTTCTGGGCGTTCGGATTGTCGATGCTGAAGCCCTGCTTCTCGATGGTGTCCATGAAGTCGATCTTGGCGCCAGCGAGGTAGGGGGCGCTCATGCGGTCGGTGACCACCTTGACGCCGTCGTAGTCGTTGATCACGTCACCATCTAGTTCGCGGTCATCGAAGTACAGCTGATAGCGCAGCCCGGAACAGCCGCCAGGCTGCACGGCGATGCGCAGCACCAGGTCGTCGCGGCCTTCGGTTTCCAGCAGGCTGCGAACCTTGGCAACGGCCACATCGGTCAGTTCAACGCCGTTTACAACAGTCTCGGACACGTGCCCTCCAGCTTCGAAAAGTGATAACTGCCGCACAGTCTACCTATCTGCGGCAACCTCGTCACCACGACCAAGTGCGGGCCACCCGTTCGGCCACCTGCCGTAGCTGTTCCGGCGTGGTCGACTGACCCGCCGGGCCGCTGACCAGTGGGTAGGCGGCTTCGATGTCTAGCACCCGCAGCTGCCGGGCGGGCACGAAGCTGTTTCCCGCGATCACCACGATGGGCCGGGTCACCTCCCGGGCGATCTCGACGATGCTGGCCACGGCCGGGCCGCCCAGGTCGTCGGCGTCGAGCTGCTCGCAGGCCGTGACGATCACGTCGGCTTTAGCGGCGGTGGCGGCGACGTGTAGCTGCTCGGCGGCAAATCCCCAGGGAGTCATCACCCTGGCCCCAGCTGCCAGGGCCACTGCCCCAACTCCCCCGGCCGCGCCGCTGCCGGGGGCCGTCGCTGTTACGCCAAGCCCGCTGGCCCAGGCCGCCATCGCGGCGTCCAGGCTTACTATTTCTGCTAGGTCGGTGCTACGGTCGCGGCCGGTTTGCGCCACTAGGCCGTTGAGGCCGGTCAGCGGCTGATCGGTCGCCCCAGCGGTAATCACCGTGACGCCCGCAACGGCACCTACCCGCTGGCAAGACTGCAGCGCGGCGAAGTCGGGTTCGGCGGAGCTGGCGACGGTTAGGTCGATGACGCAGCCCGGGCGCAACGAGTCGGCCAATAGGGCTAGGGCCTCGGCATAGGTTTCGGGGCGCAGCAGCTGGTCGGCTGGCACGAGCCGGGATAGGGATTCGGCGTCGCTGGCGAGCGGGGCCGCAGCGACCTGGGCACCGCGAGCGGCGAACGCGGCCGCGATGGTTTCCGTAGCGGCGACCGCCGACAGCGTGGCAACACGGTCAGCGGCGACCAGGACCCTCACTTCTCGCTAGAGCCGTCGGGCAGCAACCCGTAGTAGTCGGAGGTTTGCTCGAACAGCTCGCGCATCTGGGCGACGGTGGCTTCCGCATCCGGCAGCACCAGATCGGATTCGACGATCACGTCGTCGGGCACCTCGGTGCCGCGTTCCATGATTGCCGCACTCAGCTTTTCCAGCGCGACGGCCAGACCTGGCTGGTCGTCGTCGGCGACGGCTTGCTCGACCGCCTGGTCGATCTCTTGTAGCTCTAGCAGCACCTCGGGTGCCAGCACCCATTGGCCGCAGCCAAGAATGCGGACAATCACGAAGCACCTCCCTGCGGCTGCTGGCCGCCTGGGGCCGGGGCGTTGAGTTGCGCTTTCGGGTCGGCGCCGGCCGTCAGCTGGGCCTTCATCGCTTGCAGTTCGCTTTCAATCGCAGCATTGGCGCTGAGCGCGTCCAGCTCGCGGGTGATGTCGTCTTGGCTGGTGGGATCCTCCAGGGCACCACTGGCGATCAGTTCGTCGACGGCCTGGGCCCGGGCCTGCAGCTGCAGCGTCTTGTCCTCGGCGCGCTGAATCGCGATACCGATGTCGCTCATTTCTTCCGACATGCCGGTGAAGGCCTCGTTGATCCGGGTTTGGGCCTCGGCCGCGGAATAGGTGGCCTTGATGGTTTCCTTGCGGGTGCGGAACGCCTCCACCTTGGCCTGCAACCGGTTGCTGGCACGCACCAGCTTCTCTTCCTCTGCCATTAGCGTGGCGTGCTGCTGATTCAGATCGACCAGCTGGGCCTGCACTCCGGCCTTGCGGGTCAGTGCCTCCCTTGCCAGGTCTTCCCGATTGGTCTGCAGCGCCCGCTGCGCGGCGGCCTGCAGCCGATCAATCTCGCCCTGCAGCTTCTGTGCCTGCAATTCGACGCGCTTGCGGCTGGTGGCGACATCGGCCACGCCACGGCGAACTTTTTGCAGCAACTCCAGCTGTCGCTGGTAGGAGTAGTCCAGCGTCTCGCGCGGATCTTCCACTCGGTTTAGCGCCTTATCGGTCTTTGACTTGAATAACAGCGCGATGCGCTCAAAGAAGCCTGCCACGAGGAAACCTTTCAAAAAGTTGCTATCCCTTACGGTACCCGTTTCCCCCAAGCCGCACGAGACCGCATGGCTAGACGGGTCGGTTTTTCTGGCGCAACCGGGATAAACTAAGCCGCCGACACTGGTTAAGGAGTATGACGTGGGTCTATTTCGCCCCTACGAGCGCAAAGCTGATACCGATCAGCCCAAGACCGAGCAACGAAGCCGGATCAAGCCGCGCACTTCACCGAAGGCAGCAAAACCCGCCGCCACCGCCACCGCAACGAAAAAGCCTGCGGCCAGTGGCAAGACGCAGGTAAGTCGCTCGCACACCCGCAAGCAGGGAGCAACCAAGAGCCGGAAACAAGCCGAGGCAGAGCGGATGGAACGGCTGCACCCGAGCTTGACGCCCCGCCAGCAACGTAAGGCTGACCGGCAGGCAGCTGCCGAGGCCCGCGCCGACGCCTGGGACAAGCTAGAACGAAGCAAGGAACGGGTATTGCTGCGCAACTATCTAGACAGCCAGTGGACGCTAACCGAGTTCTTGATCCCGGCAATGCTGCTAGTGATGGTCGCTGTCATGGCCACGTCTGCATTCGCCCAAACGAGCGCCTACATTGCGTTGGGCCTGTGGGTGCTGCTGCTCGCCTCATTCATCGAGATTTATTTCAAGTGGCGCGGCTACAAGAAGGTGCTGGCGCACCGCTACCCGGGCACCAGCCCCAAGGGATTGGTGCTGTACATGTACAACCGGGCCATGATGATCCGCCGATTCCGGCGCCCGGCCCCGGCAGTGGAGCGCGGCGGCGAGTTCTGATGACCTACCGGTGGGAGTTGAGCGGCAGCTACGACCGCGACGAGTTGGCGGCGGATGGGCTGCTGCCGACCTTCGATGATCAGGCGGCCGCAGAGCAGTGGCTCGGCGAGTATTTCGACCACCTCACCCTGGCCGGTGTCGAGACGGTGAGCCTGTACGCCGACAGCACCATCGTCTACGGCCCAATGTCCCTGGAGGAAGTTAGCTGATCCCGGGTAGGCTGGACGGGTGAATCCAGACAGCAAATTACAACTAACCAAATCCATCAGCCCAGACGTCGATGTTGTCGTCGTGGGGCTAGTTGCCGCAGCCGAGGCCACCTCCTTGGTTGGCGGGCTGCCCGAACTTGATCAGGCATACGCCGAGCGCTACGGCATGGGGGTTTTTGACCTAGCCACGAGCCTCGGCGCAGAACCGAAGCTGGAGTCGGTGTGCGTACTGCCCCAGGCCAGCCCGAGGGTGCTGGTTGTCGGGCTGGGCGAGGCCGATGTCTCCTGCGACCAGTTGCGTCGCGCGGTCGGTACCGCGGCACGAGCCATTGCTGCACTTCCCGATGCTGCCGAACTGCAGGTGGCCCTGTCCCTGGAACTAGCCGACCCGGAACTGGCGCAGGCTGCCGCCGAGGGCGCACTGCTCGGCGCCCACGGCATCCGCAAGATCACCGCTGACCAGGCCAAGGACGCCATCGCGACGGTGCAGGTGCTGGACGCGGGCCACGGGGAGCTGCAGCAAGCGCTCCATACTGCGGAAGCGGTGGCGAGCGCGGTGGCAACCGCCCGTGATTGGGTCAACATGCCGCCGAACCTGCTGTTCCCGGAAAGTTTCACCAAGCATGCGGCCGAGCTGCTTAAGCCCCTGCCGGTGAAGGTCACGGTGCTGGATGAGAAGGAGCTGGCGAAGGGCGGCTACGGCGGTATCCTGGCCGTCGGCGGCGGCTCGTCGCGTGGCCCTAGACTGCTGCAGGCCCACTACCAGCCGAGGAACGCGACCAGCCATTTGGCGCTGGTGGGTAAGGGCATCACCTTCGACTCCGGCGGTATCAACCTGAAACCAGCCGAGGGTATGTTCACCATGAAGCTCGACATGTCGGGCGCGGCCGCCGTCATCAACGCCATCGGGGCAATCGCCGCACTGGAGTTACCCATCGAGGTGACGGCCTATGCGGCGTTGGCAGAGAACCTGCCGTCTAGCACCGCCTACCGGCCCAGCGACGTCCTAACCATGTACGGCGGCACCACCGTCGAAAACGCCAACACCGATGCGGAGGGCCGCCTGGTGTTGGCCGACGCGTTGAGCCGCGCCGGGGAGGACAACCCGGATCTGATCGTGGATGTGGCCACCTTGACCGGTGCCTGCATGATTGCCCTGGGCACGCGAGTGTGTGGCCTGATGGCCTCAGACGACGCCACCGCTGATCTGCTGCTTGACTCGGCCGAGATGGCCGGCGAAGAGCTGTGGCAGCTGCCCATCACCGAGGCTTTCCGCGACAGCTTGAAGTCCGACATCGCCGATGTGCGCTCCGGCGGCAAGAACCGTTACGGCAGCGCATCCGTCGCGGCGTCGTTCCTGCAGCGGTTCGTCCCGGCAGACATGCCGTGGGCCCACCTGGACATCGCTGGTCCCTCCTTCAACGAGGAGGCCCCGCATGGCCACGTGCCCACGGGCGGCACCGGTGTCGCAGTCGCCACGCTGGTCGCCTTGGCCCGCCGCCTGTCCGAGTAACCACCACGATTGGGAGCGACCATGACCGCCACCGACTACACCGCCCTGCATGTTGTCGAGAACGCCGACGGGGGTGTGACTCGGCAGATCACCGAGTTGCCGTTGGCGGGACTGCCCGAACATGAGGTGCTGATCCGGGTTCAGTATTCGTCGCTGAACTACAAGGACGCGCTGTCAGCCACCGGCAACCGCGGCGTCACCCGCAACTATCCCCACACTCCCGGCATCGATGCGGCCGGGAGTGTGGTGAGCGGCGGCGGCTTCGCTCCCGGCGAGCAGGTGCTGGTCACCGGCTACGACCTGGGCATGAACACCCCGGGCGGTTTCGGCCAATACATCCGGGTGCCGCAAGACTGGGTGGTACGGCTACCTGAGTCGCTGTCACTGGCCGAAAGCATGGCCCTGGGCACCGCCGGTTTCACCGCCGGACTGTCGTTGCACCGGCTGCTGACCACCGGGGTGAAACCCGCTGACGGCGAGGTGCTGGTGACCGGCGCCACCGGCGGGGTCGGCAGCATCACGGTGGCGTTGCTGCATCGGCTGGGCTATCAGGTGGTGGCTGCAACCGGGAAGCCGGACGCTGCCGAGCTGCTGCGCGGTCTAGGCGCCAGCCGGGTGATCGACCGGCAAGAGCTGGCGCACACCGACCGACCGATGCTGAAGCCGCTGTGGGCCGGGGTAATCGACACCGTGGCGGG
>PDSD01000090.1 GCA_002748325.1 Arachnia propionica
CTGCTGCCCGAGAACTATCCCGCGCCGGAGCTAACCGGCATCACCGACTGGCTCAACTCCGAGCCGCTCACCCTGGCACAGTTACGCGGCAACGTGGTGCTGGTGGACTTCTGGACCTACTCCTGCATCAACTGCATCCGTACCCAGGAATACCTGAACGCCTGGTACGACGCCTACCACGACGACGGCTTCGAGATCATCGGCGTGCATGCCCCGGAGTTCGCCTTCGAGAAGCTGCCCGAAAACGTCCGCAACGCGATTGCCGAAGCAAAGATCAAATACCCCGTCGCCCTCGACAACGACTTCGCCACCTGGCAGGCTTATAGCAACCGCTACTGGCCCGCCAAGTACCTGATCGACAGGGACGGCAACATCCGCTACGTGCACTTCGGTGAGGGCGACTATGACGAGACCGAAAACGCCATTCGGGCGCTGCTGGGGGAGTCCGGCCCTGCCGCCGAGCAACCATCGGATCCGATGCGGCACACCCCCGGCCAGTCGCCCGAGACCTACCTGGGTACGGAGCGGGCCAGCGGCTTCCGCGGCAGCCCTGGCCTGCAAGCCGGAGAAACAAGCTACCAGCCAGATACCAATATTGGGCTGAATGAATGGACGCTCGCGGGTACCTGGCAGGTCGATGACGAAGCGATCACCGCCCAAGCCGACGACGCCCAGCTCAGCTACCGCTTCACCGGGCAAGGCATGTTCCTAGTGCTCGACGGCCCACCCGGGTCCAGCGTCCAGGTGACGCTCGAAGGCGCGGGCGATCCGGGCGGTGCCGATGCTGAGTCGGGAACGGTCAGCATCGATTCGGCCCGGCTCTACCACCTGGTGCAGCTGCCGCAGGCCACCGATGGCACGACTGTCACGCTGCAATTCAGCAAAGGTGTGAGCGCGCATGCATTCACCTTCGGCTGAGCCCTATGGTGAGGGCATGGCACATGTCCTGATCATCGACGACGACTCCACCGTACGTGGGGTCGTCGCCGACTATCTCACCGCCGCCGGGCACCGCGTCAGCCAGGCCGCCAACGGCGAAACTGGGCTGGCCCAAGCCCGCAGCGCCCAGCCCGACCTGATCGTGCTGGACCTCATGCTGCCCGGCCTCGACGGCCTAGAGGTATTCCGTCGGCTCCGCCACGAGGGGCTGAGCGTCCCGGTGATCATGCTGACCGCCAAAGACAGCGAAGCCGACCGCATCCTTGGCCTCGAACTGGGAGCCGACGACTATCTCACCAAGCCGTTCAGCCCCCGCGAGCTGGTGCTGCGGGTGCAGTCGGTGCTGCGCCGTGGTCCGGTCGTCGCCGACGCCCAACCACGGCAAGTCATCACCGACGGCGAGCTGGTGCTGGACCTTACCTCCCGCAAGGCGAGCCTGGCGGGGGAGACGCTGCCGCTCACGCTGCGCGAATTCGACCTGCTGGCCCAACTCGTCAGCCACCCAGACCAGGTGTTTTCCCGCGAAGAACTCATGGGCGCGGTGTGGGGCTGGGAGTTCGGTGACGCCTCCACCGTCACGGTGCACGTGCGCCGGCTGCGCGGCAAAGTAGAAGCCGATCCGTCCGCGCCGCGCCGCCTGGTCACCGTCTGGGGGCGGGGCTACCGCTGGGAGCCGGAGGCC
>PDSD01000039.1 GCA_002748325.1 Arachnia propionica
CATGCTGTGGATCGGGGAGCGCACCCGGCAGCTCGACGGGGCCCATGTGGAGCTGTTGCGCCAGGTCAGCAATCCGCTCGGCGTGAAGCTCGGGCCCGGAATCTCGCCCGACGAAGCGGTCGAGCTGGCCGAGCGGCTGGATCCCGAACAGGTCCCCGGCCGGTTGACATTCATTAGCCGCATGGGTGCTGGCCAGGTACGCGAGGTGCTGCCCCGCATCATTCAGGCCGTCGAGGGCACCGGGCGGCAGGTGGCGTGGGTGTGTGACCCGATGCACGGCAACACCTTCGCGGCGGCCAACGGCTACAAAACCCGTTCGTTCGGTGACGTGGTCGACGAGGTAAACGGCTTCTTTGACGTGCACCGCAGCCTCGGCACGTGGCCAGGTGGGCTGCACGTCGAGTTGACCGGCACCGATGTCACCGAATGCGTCGGCGGGGTAGTGAGCCTGGATGAAGCCGACCTGGCCGACCGATACGAGACGGTGTGCGACCCCCGCCTCAACCGAGATCAGTCGCTGGAGCTGGCGTTCACCGTCGCGAAGCGGCTCCGGGAAGGTTGGGGCGTGCGGCACAACCCGATCCAAGAATTCGAGGCACTGGACCTGTGATCGACCTGCGCAGCGACACCGTAACCCGCCCCTCGCCGGGCATGCTCGCTGCCATGGCGGCGGCACCGGTGGGTGACGACGTCTACGGCGAAGACCCCACCGTGCGTGAACTGGAGCAGCGGGTGGCCGACCTCACCGGGCACCAGGCAGGGCTGTTCTGCCCCACCGGCTCCATGGCCAACCTGCTCGGCGTCTGGCTGCACGTTGCCCCTGGCAGTGAGGTGCTTTGTGACTCGGTGGCCCACATAGCTCGCGCCGAGATGGGTGCGCATGGGGCGCTGCACGGCGTGACAATGCGCACTTGGACTTCCGCAGCCGGGCGGGTAAACGCCGACGACGTGCTGGCCATGCTGGCGCTGGGCTGCGGCCCCTTCCTGGTCGAGACCGCCCTGGTGGCGGTGGAGGACACCAGCAACTTCGGTGGCGGCAGCGTGCAGGATTTTCACCAGATGACCCGGCTTGCCGCCGAGCTGGCCGAGTGTGGCGTCAAGTTCCATCTGGACGGCGCGAGGCTGCCCAATGCGATGGCCGTCACCGGGCACGGGCTGCGCGACTACGGCGAACTGTTCGACTCGGTCTCGCTTTGCCTGTCCAAGGGGCTGGGGGCGCCGATAGGCTCGGTGCTGGTCGCCAGCAGCGACAACATTCAGGCTGCCAGGGTGCAGCGAAAACGGCTGGGCGGTGGCTGGCGGCAGGCTGGTGGGCTAGCGGCGGCCGGGCTGTACGCCCTGGAACACAACCTGGGCCGGGTCGCCGATGACCACGCTGCTGCCCGGCGGTTCGCTGAGGTGGTAACCGGCTACGCGCCAGCCGCGATAGAGCTGGACCAGGTGGCCACCAACATCGTCTTGATCGAGACGGCTGATGCGCCAGCGATCGCCCAGCAATGTGCAGCGGCCGGGATCTTACTTTCGGTCTTAGGACCGACAACGCTGCGAGCCGTCACCCACCTGGACGTCACCGTCGAAGACTGTGAGCAGGCCGGGCGAGTACTAGGCCAACTGTTAGCCAGCTAGTCGCGGCGCCGCAGCCGCAGATCCGCCAGCAGCTTGGGTAGCCGCCGGTCGATTCGCCGCGGCAAGATCGTCAGTACCAGCGCAGAAACCACGAGCAGGCCACCGCCGATTACCGCGACCGTGAGCGGCTCAAAGCCGAAGCTGATGGCGAAGACCGCGCCCCACACCGGCTCCGAACACAAAATGATGGCGCTGGCCACCGGCGCCACGTAGCTTTGCGCCCAGCTCTGCAGAAACAGCGTGACTGCCCCAGCCACGATCCCCAGGAACGCCACCTGGGCCCAATCGATGGCGGTAGCCGGCAGTTCCACATTCACGAAGGGAGCGACGATCAGCGCCGCAACCGCGCCACTCAGCCCCTGCATCAGCGTCAAGCCACGGTAGGTGTTACTGCGTGCCCAGCGCCCCAGCAGCACGATATGGGAGGCGAACGCGACAGCCGATAGCAGCGTCAGGCCAGCGCCGAACCCGAACTCGGCGTCCATCTCGCCATGCCCAGTGGACAGCACTGCGATGCCGACGATCGTCATTCCCACCGCTAGCCAGGCGATGTTTGGCAGCCGCGTGCGCAGCACCACAGCCGAGATTAGGGCGGTGAACACCACGTAGCTGGCGGTGATGAAGCCGGACAGCGACGGCGGGGTGTAATCCAAGCCGACCATTTGCAGCGTCAGACCGGTGTTGAAGATCAGGCCAAGAATGATGCCCTTCGCCATGGTGCGTTTGTTCATGCGCAGGTAGCCGGGGAAAGCCAGCAGCAGCACAACTCCGGCCAGCACAAGTCTTACCACCAGCACACTTGCCGGGGTCATCGTTTCGTAGGCGTTCTTACCGACGACGACGGTAGAACCCCACGTGATCGCAGCAAACAATAGGGCTGCGGTAGGAAGAAGTCGACCCCTTGGTGCCACCCGAACAGCCTACCTGAAGGCTACGAAACAAACAGCTTCACGGTGGTGCCCTCGGCGACACTAGTGCCCGCCGCAGGGTCGGTGCGAATAGCGATATTCAGCGGCTGCGGGAAGGGGGTCTCATAGACGATTTCGACCTCCAGCCCCAATGATTTCAGTTTGTTGGTCGCGACCTCGAGGCGGTCATATTGCACGTCGGGAATCTCCACCATCACCGGCCCCAGCGAGCTGACTAGCGCAACGGTGTCGCCGCGATGCAGCGTTCCCGTGTTGGGTTTCTGCGAAATGATCAAGTCCTTGGCGACGGTGCGGGAATGCTCCTGGCTTAGCTTCACCACGAATCCCAGTTTTTCCAGCGCAGCCTTCGCCTCGGCGGTGGGCTTGCCGGTGTAGTCGGTTACCTTGATGGGCTCGGGGCCCTTGGAGACCACCACGTCCACTTTGGTGTCACGGGGCAGCGGTGCATCGACTTCTTCCGAAGCGGAAACGACTACCCCCGCAGGAACCTTTTCGTCCCAAGCCTCCTTGGTGGCGCCGAGCTTGAGATTGCGGGCGGCCAGCTCTGCCTTGGCCTGATCCAGCGTAAGTCCGACCACCTCCGGCATGGCAAAGCGTTCCGGCCCCAACGACATCGTGATCGACACCGTCTCGTTGCGCAGCAACCGAGTACCGGCCTTCGGGTCGCTGCTGATGACCAGGCCCTTGGCCACTTCCTCGGAATAGGCGGTCGTGGTGGTGAGCTGCAGGTCATTGGCCGCTGCCGCCTCGGTTGCTTCTGCTTCGCTGAGTTGGGCCAAGCTAGGCACGGTGGTGTAGCGCCCCTCGGTCCACCACCAGCCGAAGGCACCGGCAGCGGCCAGCACTGCCAGCAGCAGCACCGCTAAAGCTGCGATGCGACGACGGCGCCGGCGATGGATTGGATCGCTGGACAGCTTAAACCCGGCTAGCGGGGGAGTGCTTGGGCTGCGCGGCACCGGGTCGGCCGCGCTCGGTGCGATGGGCCGGGCCCCAGCCGTCACCGGACGTGCCTGCCGGGTGAACCGTGGCTGCCAGCTTTGGTCTGCCTGCGTCGTCGGCCGCATAGGTTCGATTGTTGTTGATGAAGCCTGCGGCGGGGAATCTATTGCCGAGTTGCTGATCTCGCTAGGGGAGGCAGCGGAGCGAGCCGACCCGGTTCCTGGCCGAGGCCGGGCCGGCGGAATCTGCGATATCGGCTGGGTCAGCGCATCATCGGCGTCTGGTATGGGCCGGATCGTTGCGGCAAAACCGGGGGCATCAGCTGCGGGGTCTCGGCTCAAGCGGCGACGAATCTCACGAACCAGCTTCAGCATGGCCGTGCCGTCCGCAATCCGCCGCTCAGGATTGCGGGCGGTGCAGGCAGCGACGAAGGCATCCACATAGTCGGGGATGACCCAGCTAGTTTTGCCGCGCTCGGCCAGCCGCTTGGAAGGCGGCTCCACGTCAACGTTCACGTGGCGGTAGGCGATCTGATAGTTGTTTTCGCCGGTGTGGGGCTTGGAGCCAGTCAGCATCTCGAACACGACGATGCCCGTCGAGTACACGTCGCTGCGGGAGTCCGGCCGCGAATGGGTGACCAGCTCCGGTGGCAAGTAGCTCGCGGTTCCCACCAGCACGCCAGTAGCGGTCATTTGTGGTGCCTCGGTCAGCCGCGCCAGCCCGAAGTCGGCGACCTTCACCTTGTCGGTGGAGGAGATCAGCACGTTCTCAGGTTTGATGTCGCGATGCACCAGCCCGATCTCGTGCGCCGCCGCGAGGGCGGCAACGATCGGGTCGAGCAGCTCAAAGACGCGCTCGGGCGGCATGGCGCCCTCCCTGCCGATGCGGCGGCGCAGCGTCTCGCCGTCGATAAACTCCATGACGATGTAGGGCCTACCTTGTGCGGTTCCCTGATCGAAAATGCCAACCACGGCTGGATGCATGATGGTTGCGGCGGCCCTAGCCTCGCGATCAAACTTGGCTGTCAGCTCATCGTCGTCGCCCAGATCGCTGCGCATGATCTTCACCGCGGCGATGCGTTCTAGCCGTAGATCGCGCGCCCGGTAGACGGTGGCCATCCCGCCGCGGGCCAACTTGGCGAGGATTTCGTAGCGGTCATCAAGAACAGCGCCGACCATTGGGTCGTAGGTGCTGCTACTCATGACTCACCTGCTGTCTTGGGGAAGAAAAGACTGGTCGGCCAGCAGACTGATTCTAAACAGTATTCTCGCCCAGCCGCCGCCATCCTGCTCGGCGAGTCTGGATTCGGCACCCGTGGCACTACCCTTAGAGCGTGACCATTCTTGTGGGATTGCCTGCCCGGTTGCGGTTGGCCAGATTGGCGGCGGTGGTGTCGTCCAATCAGGTCACGCCCGCATTGCTCGATGCTGGGATCGACTTGCTGGTGTTGGCTGATTCTGGCGACCCAGCCCAGGATGCCGAGGAGTTTCAGCGGCTGCGGCGAAGCCGCCGGCGCTCGCCGCTGCTGGCGTGTGCTAATCCGGAAGCCGCCAAGCTAGCCAAGGCCGACATCGTGCAGTTGGCGGCGCAGCCTCGCTGGCGACTCGGTGGCTACCCGCGCGGTCACCAGCACGGGCTGGTGGGCTGCGAGGTGCGCGCGAGTTGGCAGCTGCGTTGGCCTGGCGCAGCCGTGGACTACCTGTTCGTCGGCCCGAACCCGACTCCGGTAGCCATCAAGCTGGCCCTGTCACACCAGCCGGTGTTTGCTACCGGTTCGCTACCATGGTTTGCCTATGGCGAGTTCGACGAGGCCGCAGCCGCGGCGCTGATCACCCAAGGGGTAGGCCGGATCGCATTGAGCGCAACAGCGCTCGCTGCCAGCAGCGACCCGCCACGGCTGTTGCGTGAGCTGAACAAGCTGCTAGCCGATGCGTGGCGCAGCGAGGCTGCTCGCAGCTACCGGCTCGCAGTACTTGGCTGAACGCTGCGGCGCTGCACTTGCCAGACCAGTTCCGCCAGGCCGGCGGCGATGACCCCGGCCGCCAGGCCGAACAACATCGCGGGCTGATTCGAGAGGTCTAGGCCCAACAACTTTTGCGACGTCGGCCAGTAGAACAGGGCGATGTAGAAGACGTAGGCGAAGACCACGAGGCCGCCGCGCCAAGTGTGCAGCGGGCGGGCGACGATTGCCAGCACCCAGCAGGCCGCGATCAGCAGCGCAGCCAGGCTGGCGGTGGCGGCTTGGGCCTGCAGCGCGGCGTTGGCGGCGCCGAAGCCGCGAACCGACACATAGGTGGCGACGGTGGCTGCCGCGACCAGCAGCCCGCTCGGAACGCTCAGCCGTAGCACGCGCCCCACGAAACCGGGACGGGCCCGATCGTTGTTCGGCGCGAGGCTAAGCAAAAACGCGGGGATTCCGATAGTGAACCAGCCGACGATGGTCAGCTGCAGCGGCAGGAACGGGTTGGGCAGGCCCATCAGGCTGACTGTCAGCGCCATTGTGGCGGCGTACACGGTCTTGGTTAGGAACAGTTTGGCGACCCGCTCGATGTTGCCGATGACGCGCCGTCCCTCGCCCAGCAGCGGCGGCAGCGAAGCGAACTGGTCGTCAAGCAGCACGACCTGGGCGGCGTTGCGGGACGCGGCGGAGCCGGAGCCCATGGCAACACCGAGGTCGGCCGCCTTGATCGCCAGCACGTCGTTTACGCCGTCGCCGAGCATGGCCACGTGCGAACCGTCGTGCTGGATGGCGTGGACGATCCGGCGCTTTTGTTCTGGGGTGACCCGGCCGATCACCGAGGCCTGGTTGAGTTGCTGCTGCAGCTGCTCTTCGTCGTCGGGCAGGGTGCCCGCGTTGACGGCGACTACGTCGCCCATGCCGACCCGCGTCGCCACCGCCGCCACACTCGCCGGGTCGTCGCCCGAAAGCACCTTTACGGCCACATCCTGTTCGGCGAAGAAGTCGAGAGTGTCGGCGGCGTCGGGGCGAATCGCCTGATCCAGCACCACCATGGCTGCTGGCTGCGGTTCGCCAGTGGGGGCCTCGTCGGCCAGCAGCAGCACCCGACGGCCGGTCGCGGAAATCTCGCCGGCGCGGTGCAGCACCTCGCCCGTGGCCAGCCGCTCGGGGGCGCCGAGCAGCCACCGCCCCTGTGCTGCGAAGGTGACCGCTGAATACTGCTTCGCCGAGCTGAACGGGGTGCGGTCTTCGATCTGCCACGGCTGGGATGGGGACGGATAGCTCTCCTGGATGGCCCGCATAGACGCATTGGGGGCGGGATCGGCTGCGGCCAGGTTGGCGAGCACAGCGGCGGCGTCGATGTCGTCGCGCAAGCTGATGAGTTCGCCGAAGTGCAGTTCCGGGGTGGTGAGGGTGCCGGTCTTGTCGGTGCAAACCACGTCGACGCGGGCTAGCGCCTCAATCGCCGGAAGCTCCTGGATCAGACAATTGCGGCGGCCGAGGCGAACCACACCGACCGCGAAGGCCATCGTCGTCAGCAGCACCAACCCCTCGGGCACCATCGGCACCAGTGCAGCCGCCATCCGCAGTACCGACTCCTGCCAGGTCATGCCGGGGCGGGTGAACTGCACCCAGATGGTTAGCAGGCCAACCGGGACGAGGATGAAGCTGACGACTCGTAAGATCTGGTCGATGCCAGCCCGCAGCTCGGAATGGGCCAACGTGAACCGGGATACTTCAGCGGTGATCTGGGCAGCGTAGGCATCCGCCCCGACCTTGGTGGCGCGATAGTAGCCAGCGCCGGATTGGGCGTAGCAGCCGCTTCGCACCTCGGCACCCACCGGTTTGGGTACCGGCAGCGATTCGCCGGTCAGCATAGACTCGTCCAACTCCAGGCCGTCGGAGGCGACGACCTCACCGTCGACCACTACTTGGTCGCCAGGGTGCAGGGCGATGATGTCGTCTAGCACCACCTCGTTGCGGTCCAGCTTGCGCAACTCGCCGTCGCGTAGCACCCGGGGGTGCGCCTCGCCCAGCACCACCAGCCGATCCAGCGTGCGCTTGGCCCGCAACTCCTGGACGATGCCGATGCCGGAGTTCGCGATGATCAGCAGGCCGAAGGCGGCCTGCAGCCAGTGGCCGGTGCTCATCACGATGACGAATAGCGTGAACAGCATCGCGTTGATGCGGGTAAAGACATTGGCGCTAATGATCTGGCCGACGGTGCGTCCGGAGCGGGGCGGCAGGTCGTTGGTCTTCCCGGCGGCGACGCGTTCGGCTACCTCGGCGTTGGTCAACCCGCGCAGCTCGGCGCTCAGGCTAGTGGTCACGGCTGGTACTCAATTCAGCTAGCCGGGTCAGTGCAAGGCGCCCGGGCTCGGACAATTCTAGGTCAGCCAGCGCGGCCATGGCCGTCGCGGTTTCGGTCTCGATCATGGTCTCTACGCTGGCGACCGCGCCGGTCTCGGTGATGATGTCGCGTGCCTGCGCAAGCTCGGCCTTCGACAACTCGGCGTTACCGAGGTAGCTGTTCAGCCGGTCGTGTTGGGCCGGGGTGGCTTCGGCCAGCGCAGCCAGCACTAGGAAGGTGCGTTTTCCCTCGCGAATGTCGTCGCCAGCCGGTTTGCCGGTTTTCGCCTCGTCGCCGAATACCCCCAGGAGGTCGTCTCGTAGCTGGAAGGCGCGCCCTACGCCGGAACCAAATGCCGCCAATCCGGCGATCACCGCGGGGCTCGCGTCGGCCAGGCTGGCGCCGATCTGAACCGGCCGGGCCACCGAATAGCGCGCCGACTTGTATTCCAGCACTCGGCGGGCGACCTCGTGGGCTTCGGTGAGTGAGGCAGCGCCCGCCATGCCGTAGGCCGCGGCGATGTCTAGGTATTGCCCGCACATCACCTCGCTGCGCATCCGGCTGAGCTGAGAGCTAGCCAACTGTTTGCCAGGTTGCGGCAACTCGGCTTGCTCGAACATTTCGACGCTCCACATGCTCAGCACATCGCCAAGCAGGATCGCGGCAGCCTGACCAAAACTAGCCTCGTCGCCGAGGCCGCCATCGGCGCGATGCTGCGAGGCGTAGTAGACGTGGGCGGCTGGCAGGCCACGCCTGGTGGCCGAGCCGTCGATGATGTCGTCGTGGATCAAAGCCGAGACGTGCAGCAGATCCAGTGAGGCCGCCGCCTGCACCACCGCCGGAGTGACCTCGCCATTCGCTGCGACGTAAGCCCACAGCGCGAAGGCGGGGCGCAGCCGCTTGCCGCCAGCGGTGAAGGCGCGGGCCTGCGTCAATATCGGCTCAGCCCCAACGTCCGCGACGAGCTCTCGCTGGCTGGTGAGAAAGGAATCGATGCTGGCAGCAAACTCCGATAGCAGTTCTTTGCCGAGGGGACGATGGGGATCCAGAACTAGCGGCATGGTTACACCCTAGTTGGCTTTGCTCTTATCCTGGACATATGCTGCCGCGAACCGTCACCGAGGTACTGGACCAGGCGCAGGGGCCAACCCTGTCTTTTGAGTTTTTCCCGCCCCGCACCGATGAACAAGAAACCGCGCTGTGGGACACGGTGAGCCAACTAACCAGGTTCAGCCCGGACTTCGTTTCGGTCACCTATGGCGCCAACGGCTCGACCCGCGATCGCACCCTGGACGCGACCAGGCAACTAGCCGCAGACCCCGACACGCCACTAACGGTGGGCCACATCACCGCGGCCGGGCAGTCGCGAGCGGAAGTGATCGAGACGCTACGGGCCTACTACGACACTGGGGTACGAAACATCTTGGCGGTCCGCGGTGACCCGCCGGGCGGCCCCGGCCAGCCCTGGCAGCCCCATCCCGACGGGCTGGCAACTGCGCTGGAACTGGTCGAGCTGGTTAGGAACACGGGGGACTTCAGCGTCGGCGTGGCCGCCTTCCCGGTACCGCATCAGCCCCAGAACGACGCCGACTTGGATGCCCGGTTGTTGGTGGATAAAGCCAAGGCCGGGGCGCAGTTCGCGGTCTCACAGTTGTTTTTCGACGCCGCCGAATACCTTTCGATGGTCGAGCGGGTACGCGAACGCGGCTGCGAGATCCCCATTTTCGCGGGCATCATGCCACTTACCTCGATCAGCCAGATCAACCGATTCTCTGCCCTGATCGGCTCCGAGCTGCCGCGCGGCCTGGTAGCACAACTAGAAGCTGCCGCCGACAACCCGGCCCGGGTGCGCGAGATCGGCATCGCCCACGCTGTGCAGGTGTGCAGTGAGGTACTCGAAGGCGGTGCCCCCGGCCTGCAGTTCTTCACAATGAACCGCTCGAAGGCTACCCAAGAAGTGATCGCCAGGCTGCCGTGGTATCGGTGATATCAAGCGCGGTTAGCCGCTGAGTGGCCCGGGTTAGGGCCACATAAAGGGCACGCTCGCCCCCGGCCGCCTCCTCGATTATCTCGTCTGGCGACAGGACCAACACGCCGTCGTACTCCAGCCCCTTAGACTGCAGCGCCGTGACGACGAGCAGTCGCTCATCTAGTTCGCGCAGCCGCTCGTCTTGCATGATGAGCGTGGTGGTCTCGGTCAACCTGGACGGCGGGCACACTATGCCAACGGTGCCTTGCACCTGCCCGGCGAGGCTGAGCACCTCAGCCCGGATGCTCGCCGCCCGGTCAGCCACAGTGGTGGTAACCAGCTTCGGTTCGATCCCAGTTCGGCGGACGGCATGGGGCAAGTCGGCCCCGGCGTCAACCCGGGAGATGACAGTTCCGGCTAGATCGAAGATTTCCTTGGGGGAGCGGTAGTTGGTGCTGAGAACGAAGCGGCGCTCTAGATTCTTTCCGATCAGTTCGGCCAGCGCTTGCTCGGTTTCGGCTTGATTCGGATATGAGGTTTGGGCGGGGTCGCCGACGATCGTCCAGGACGCCTGCGGGCCGCGGCGACGCAACATTCGCCACTGCATCGGGGTGATGTCTTGGCCCTCGTCCACCAAGATATGGGCGAAAGCTGTGTGCGGTTCGATTGAGTTGTCGAAGTTGCGGCCATCGTGCAGCCGGTCGGAGGTGGTGACCAGCTCGGCTCCCTCGGGCAGGTCTAGGAACAGCGACTCCTCTTGCGGCTCGTCTTGGGGCTCCGGGCCGAGCATTTCCGCCAATTCGTCCAGCAGAGCCATGTCGGCTACCGACCAACCAGTCACTTCGTCAGCGATGTCCAGCCAGCCGTAGGAATCGGCCAAGGCAGCCTGCTCCGACGCCGACAGATTCGGGGCCACGTTGCGGACTAGCTGCGGGTCGGTCAGTCGGGCCAACACCTGTTGCGCGTTGAGCGGGGGCCACCAGGCATTCATGAACATCGACAGCGCGGCGTGTTCGCTGATGAGTTCATCTCGTTCCTCGGGATCCAGATCGACGTCGGCTGGGAACTTAGCGCTTAATGCAGCGACGACGAGCGCGTGAGCCTGCTCGCGGCCCTGGTTTAGCCGGGTGCTAGCCAAGACCTGGTCACGAATGGCGGCCAGCTCGGTGGCGTTAAGGCTAAGCACCTCGCCCTTGACGGTGACGCGAACCTGCTGTTCGGCGTCGACTAGGGGCAGTCGAACCAGTTTGCGCAGCACCGGCAGCATCCGACGGCTGCCTTTGATGCTGGCCGCGACCGCATCGTCGTGGCGTTCGGAGCCGGTGCCCAACACGTCGGTGGCGACCGAGCCGATGGAGCGCAGCGTGACGGATTCCTCACCCAGGCTGGGCAACACCCGCTCGATGTAGTTCATGAACACGGCTGAGGGGCCGACGACTAGCACGCCGCCGCGTTCCAGTCGGGTGCGGTGGGTGTAAAGCAGGTAGGCGGCGCGGTGCAACGCAACCACGGTCTTGCCAGTTCCAGGGCCGCCAGCGATGATCGTCACGCCTTGGTAGGGTGCCCGGATCGCTTCGTCCTGCTCGGCCTGGATCGTGGCCACAATGTCGCGCATGGTGTGGCCACGAGCCCGGCTGATCGCAGCCATCAGCGCACCTTCGCCGAAAATCGGCAGCTCGGTGTTGGCGCTCGCGTCCAACAGATCGTCTTCAATGCCGATCACTTGGTCGTCGCGGCAGCGAAGCACCCGGCGGCGGATCACGTTCATCGGATTGGCTGGGGTGGCTCGGTAGAAGGGCTCGGCGGCGGGCGCCCGCCAGTCGATGACTAGCGGTTCGTAGTCCTCATCGCGTACTCCGAGTCGGCCAACGTAGCGGATCTCGGTGTCAACCAGGTCCAGCCGCCCGAACACTAGGCCCTCGTGTTCGGCATCCAGGATTGCTAGCCTACGGGCAGCCTGGTAGGCGAAAGCGTCGCGCTCGAACAAGGCGGTGCCGTCTTCTTCGCGCACGAACGCGGTCCGGTCTGTTTGAAATATCGCTTGGCCAGTTTCAGCTAGCGATTTCGCGCTCTTTGTCGCAGCGGTCAAGTGTCGATAGACGGAGTCTATGTGGGTTTGTTCCATTGCGATTTCGCGCCGCAGATCAGCTTGCGAGGTGCTCAAGGGGCTCCATCCTGGTAAAAGAGTGACGCTCTAGTCTACCCGTCCAGCCAGCTGTTTGCTTAGCGTTGGGCAAGCTGCGGCTGCAGCCCAACGGAGCGACAATGCGAAAAATGCTGGCAACCGGGTACCCTCGGTTGGGAAACGGAGGCATTGATGAGTTCTAGCAAGACAACTAACTCATACAAGATCGCGATTGTGGTGTTGAGTATCGCGGTAGTGGCGCTGCTGGCGTTGCTAGCCAGAGGCGGCCAAGCCGAGCCCGCCGCCACGGTGACGGTTACCGTGACGCCCAGCCAGCAAGCACAGCCGACCGCGGTTGCCGAGGGTTCTGCTACGCCGAGTGAGGCCCCCGAGCCGGAGCAGCCGACTTCCGATCAAGAGCAGGAGCGGATCGAGTTTCTGCTGAACTTGCCGCGCCGCCAGGCCGACGATGCGCGCGCGCTGGGCAAGGTTGATGCCCCGGTCGTCCTGACCGAGTGGGCCGATTTCCGCTGCCCCTTCTGCTCGGTGTGGGATCAAGACACGCTGCCCAAGCTGAAGCCCTTAATTGACGACGGCACGTTGCGGGTCGAGTTTCGCGACATGGCCATCTTCGGGGAAGACTCGGTGAAGGCCGCTGCGGCCAGCCGGGCTGCCGGGGCTGAGGGCAAGTTCTGGGAATTCGTTGAGGCGCTGTACGCGGCGATACCGCAGCAAGGCCATCCGCCAGTCAGCGACGAGCTGCTGCTGCAGCTAGCGCAGCAGATCGGGATCAGCGATCTGGATGCCTTCAAGGCTGGCTTCCAAGATGACGAGAAGCTGGCCGAGGTGGCGGCAGAAACCCGTGAAGGCCAGACGCTGGGCGTAAACTCGACGCCCACCTTCCTGGTCGGCAGCCAGGTGGTATCTGGTGCGCAGCCAGCGGAGCAGTTCATCAAGATCATTGAGCAGGAGAAGGCGAAACAGGGCTAGATGGACATCGGGTTTGCGGGCGCGTTCCTGGGTGGCGTCGCGGTCATTCTGAGCCCCTGTTCGGCCATGCTGCTGCCGTCGTTCTTCGCGATGGCCTTCACCTCGCGGCGGATGCTGGTGACGCGGGTCGGCTTGTTCTATCTGGGGTTATTGCTGACGATGGTGCCGCTGGGTGTGGCCGCGGGGGCATTGTCGGGGCTGCTGGCCAATCGGGCGATGCTGGCCTTGATGGGCGGCGTCGTCTTGATCGGGTTCGGATTGCTGCTCATCTTTGACATTTCCATCCCGCTGCCGGGCCGCAACTCGCCGACGGGTACTGGGCCGCTGTCAGTCATCGCGCTGGGTGCTATCTACGGGTTGGCCGGTGCCTGTACCGGGCCGATTCTGGGGGCGGTGCTTACGGTTGCAGCGGTCAGCAGTTCAGCGGTCTATGGCGCGATGCTGCTGGCGGTGTTCGCCGCCGGAATGGTGGTACCGCTGTTGGTGCTGGCCTTGCTGTGGGATCGTTTCGATATCGCCAAGCGGCTGCGCCCCAAGCGGATCAAGCTGGGGCCGCTGGAGACCACACTGTGGGGGCTGGTCGCCGGGGGAGTGTTCGTCGTGCTCGGGGTGGTGTTCATCCTCACCGATGCGACGACGGCCATCGGTGGCCTGCTGGACGCGCGGTCGCAGCTAGCGGTCGAAACCTGGCTGGGCCAGCAATCGAGTGTGATCCCAGACGTCGCCGTGATCGCCGTGATCGGCATTGTCGTAGCCCTGCTGTTTTGGGGCAAGTCGCGCACGCCGCAGGAGTAACTGGCGGCTGTCGTTTTCGCCGTACCGGGGCAGCGCTGCTGTCGCGCTGGCGCGGGGGTAGCTAGTCGCTGTCGCCGCGCTCTTGGCGGCGGCGCCATTGCTCGTTGAGTTGCTCCAGGAAGGCCTCGCGGGCCGCCTGGTGCGGGTCCTTGGGTTTGGGTGGGCGTTTCGAGGGCTGTTCGGCTTCGGGATCATCGTCGCTAACGCGCTGCCAAGCGCGCGTGCCGATGATGGTGGCGCCAAGCATCACCAAGAAGCCAAGAATGCTGATGGCCGGGTTAAGCTGCAGCCCGCCGATAAGGACTGCTACGCCTACGATGAAGCCGACGCCAGCGATGGCGGCACGACGACGGTGCACCCTTACGGGGTTGGTGTTACGAAGCTGCTCGGCGAACTGCGGGTCCTCGGCAGCCAGGGAAGCCTCTAGCTGCTCCAGCAGCTTGCGTTCTTGATCAGAAAGCGCCATGGTCGCCCTCCCTGTCGTCGTACCTGGCTATGACACATTCTATGCCGGTGTAGCTGGTGAGCAAGGCGTCAACTGAGTAGAAGCTTGGACTTGGCGGTTTGCCACAACGATTTTGGCGCCAGTTCGAGCAAGAATCGCTGCCGCCCTTGTTCCGGCATCGCTGTTCGCAGCCAGCGAACCAGCTGCGGCAGATCCTTAGTGGCGGCTCCCTGACGGGAGTAGCGGACCCGCTCGACAATGCTGGCGATTTCCAGCAGCGGTGCGGCGGCTTCCTCGGGTAGTTGTCCCGCTAACTGTTCTGCTGCCAACAGCGGTGACGACTGTGGCCAGCTGATGCCTCGATCCAACAGGGTCGCCCTAACTTCGGCCCAAGCGCCTGCCGCGGCGACGTCGCTGGCTTTGCCCGGGAGCAGGCGGTGCTGCCGTTGGCCGAACCGCACCAGCCCCGGCAACGCGGCTACGGCAACTAGCAGTAGCAGCGCCAGCGGTAGCTGCCACCACCACTGTCCCACCAAGGCGACGATCGATTTCGCCGGATCGGGCGACGGCGTGGGCTGATTGGGGGCGGCGCTGGGGCTCGGCGACTCATTCGCGGGCGTCGGGGCCGGGGTTGGGGTGACGGAGGTGTATTCCGGCATCCCGCCGACGGCGCCGGTCGGTTCGAACGCCAGCCAGCCGTACTGGGCAAAATACAGTTCCGGCCAGGCGTGCGCATTATCGGTGGTCACCTCGAAGCCCTCGGCAATAGCTTTGCCGCCGGTATAGCCAACAACCACACGGGAGGGGATACCGACGATGCGGGCCATGACCGCCATCGCCGTCGCGTAGTGCACGCAATAACCTTCCTTGGATTCCAGTAGGAAAGCCGAGATGGTGTCCATGTCGGTCGCCTGGGGTGCCTTGAGGCTGTAGGAAAACTCTGCGGAGCGTAAATAATCCTGGATAGCTAGGGCCTTGCCGCCAGCGGTCGCTGAATCGGCAGTGATTTGTTGCGTGAGCTGGATGACCTCGGGCCGAATCGACTCCGGGACATCCAGCAATAGCTCAGTCGAGGCGAGGTCTTGGCCAGCGCTGGCCATAGTTAGCTCCGCCAGCGTGAGATTGGCCACCCGTGAGGTCACCTGGTAGTCGAGTCCGGTTGCGGCAGTTGCGCTGTTGGTGCCGATGCTGATGATCGCAAAAGTTTCTGGATCATAAGACCAGTAGCCATCGGCCTGCACCGACTTTGGCGCGTAGGGCGCTGGCAGGAAGACCGGTTTTCGGGCCGCCTGGACGTTCGTCGTCAAGTTATCGCCGTCGGGAACAGCTATCCCGGCGAGCCCTATCGGCTGCAGCGTCATCGAAAGCAGCTGGGCACCACTGTCGGAGATGCGGGGCAGCGCGGTTAGCCGCAGGTAGGTGCTTTGCTCGGTTGATGTCTGATAGGTCAACACGCGCTGCGGCTCGGGGCGGTTTAGATCCTCGTTCAAGGAAATGAACGGGTCCTCTAGCCGGATCGGCTCGGTTTGTTGCGGCGGCAGCCATGGCCGCTTCTCACCCAGCGGAATATGTGGGGTTACGGCGAGTGCGGAAAGGAACGCGGCGATGCCGATGACGAGGGCGACGAGAGTCCGGGACAGCTCATACCAGGCCGCTTGCGGCCTATTTCGAGATTGGTCGCCGCCGGGCAGCTGAATGGAAGAAATCAGGATCAGCAGGTAACCGAAGGCGATTAGTGCGGCGGACAGCGGTTCGTTGTCTTCGGCCAGCAGCAGCGCGGGCATCACGTAAGGAGTCAGCAGCGGCACGATCGTCCAGGCTGGCTGCTCCAGCCCGTTGGCGAGCAACTCGCAGATCGTGAGGATCAGCCCAGCTGCCAACACGAGCAGCCAGTCCACCGCTTGGTTGCTAACTACCGGGGCGCTTTGGGACTGGATGCTCTCTGCCGCGACGACGCCGACCGCGTAAAGCCGTTGCAACGGCTGGCCAGCCATGATCAGCCCTAGCTGATCAGCGGCGCTGAGCCCCTGGAAAAAGATGCTGGCCGCCAGCGCTATGCCTTGGCCCAGCAACACAATCAGCCGGTGAAGCCGAACTAGACCGCCGACCACTCCGACCGCGCCAACGATCGCGCTTAGATAGGCCACGCCGAGCTGGTAGCCGCCGCCGGTGATCAGCGGGGAAAGGCTGAGAATGGTGAACCAGACAGCCAGGCCAATCGCGGCCGAGGTCCACGGGTTACTATGAAAACTCATTGGGCGCCTCGCAAGGCGTTGAGGTGGCGCCAAGCCTGGGGGACAGTCTCGCCGAGCTGATACTGGTGGGTTAGGCAGCCAGCTGCACTCAGCAGGCGCAACGCGTCATTGTGCGCTTTGGCCACGTCGTGTGGCACCCCGAACGATGCGGCCTCGGGTGCAACGGCAATCAGTTGTTTGGCTCGCTTGGACAGCGCGATAAGCCCGGTGGCGTCGGCTGGTTGCAACAGTCCCAGCGCGCAGATCAACGAGCGGGCTTCGGTAGGCCCGACCACATCCAGCTCGGCGATCTGGTGGGCGCGGTCGCTGGGAGTGATCTCGGTCATCGCGTCCAGCATCTGCTCCTGTTCCTGGGTTGGGCTGCCCGGGCTGGGGGTGAGGACGAGGCCATCGGTGCTGAGCATCGTGACCCGGTGACGCTTCGCCAACAGGTCGTCGGCAACGGAGGCAACCAGCGAGATGCTCCATTCGAGGGTGCCGTTGGGGCCTTCGCGGAGGTGCGCGCTGCGTCTAGTGTCGACGAATATCAGGACGGTTGGCTCCCATGGTGACTCTTCCAGCCTGACCATCAGCTGGCCTTGTTTGGCGCTGGCCCGCCAGTGAACTCGCCGTAAATCGTCGCCTGGCCGATGATCGCGGATCAGCACATCGTCGGCGCTGGGCATACCGAGCCGTTGCGGCGTGGCATCCGCTGGGGTGCCGCCGGAACTGCGGCCGGAGACGCCATCCAGGGGCCAGATGCGAGGGGTGACGCGTAGCCGGGTCGTGTCAGCTGCCACGCGCCATTTGATGCGTACCATGCCGAGCGGATCTTGGGAGCGAGCCCAAAGGGGGCCTAGTTGGAAATGGCCGCGATGATCCGCCCGGATGTTGTAGCTAACGTTTTGCTGCCAGCGGCCCAATCCCCGGCCCAGTGAAAAGGTCGCGTCATGGCCTAGTACCGCGGGGAGTTCGTCGGTGAAGAAGACGTTGGTTAGTGCCGAAGGCCAATTATTGGTGAGGAACAATTTTGCATACGGATAATTGCCGATGGGCACGAAGTCTGGCTCAACCGTGCGTTGCGCCGACAGCTGGGGACGCCAAAGCGGGATGGTGGCCAGACTAAGCAGCGGCAAGCCAAGCAGGAATAGGCCAAGCCAGACGATGTCGGGCTCGCCGAAACGCCCCGCTATCGCGGTGAGCAGTAAACCGCCCAGAGCGACAGTGAGGCCGCGTGCCGTCGGCCGGATGGAAAATCGTCGCAAGTTAGCCTCGGTTTGGCTGGTTAGTGTTGGCCACCAGTCGGGTCAAGACTCGTTCGGGCGTCAACAGCGCCACCTGGGCGTCTACCGTCAGCAGTACCCGGTGGGCCAACACGAGCGTGGCCAGGCCGGCAATATCCTCTGGAATGACGTAGTCGCGGCCTTCGATGGCGGCTTGTGCCCGGGCGGCGCGCATCAGATGGATCGCGGCCCGTGGGCTGGCTCCCAGCCGCAGGTCCGGCGTCTTGCGGGTGGCTGCGACCAGATCGACGATGTACTCGTGCAGGATGGGGGCGAGGTAGACCTCTTCCATGGCGGCGATGGCGCGAGCGATGAAGGCCACATCGGTGACCGGCTCGACCTCGGCTAGCCGGTCACCCGTGGCGTGGGAGTTCAGCATGGCGATTTCGGATCGGCGATTCGGGTAGCCCATGTTCAGTTTTGCCATGAAGCGATCTCGCTGCGCCTCGGGCAGCGGATAGGTGCCTTCCATCTCGATGGGGTTCTGGGTGGCGATCACCATGAAGGGGCGCTTGAGTTCGTAGGTCTTGCTGTCGACAGAGACTTGGCCTTCCGCCATTGCCTCCAGCAACGCCGACTGGGTCTTGGGTGATGCCCGGTTGATTTCGTCGCCGATGACGATGTTGGTGAAGATGCCGCCCGGTTGGAACTCGAAGCGGCCGGTTGCCTGGTTGTAGATCGAGACGCCCGTGATGTCACTCGGCAGTAGGTCTGGCGTGAACTGGATCCGGGATACCTCGCCGTCGATGGAGCGGGCTAACGCTTTGGCAAGCACGGTTTTGCCTACCCCGGGCACGTCCTCAACTAATAGGTGCCCGCCAGCTAACAGGACTACCAGGGCTGCGTGCACCTGTTCGGTCTTGCCTTCGATGACGGTCGAGATGGATTCCTTCATCCGGTTGATGACCTGGGCGATTTCGTGCAACGACGGGTGACTGCTCAACGGGGCTCCTTGTGAGGTGTTCGCAGCCAGCGTAGTTGGTTTGGTCAAAGTTTTCCGCCCGGCCCCGCAACGAATTGGCCGCGGCGGCCATGTCGATGGTGTGAGGAGAGCGAAAGTTTCCACGCCCCGGGGTGGGGAACACGAGGAGGGAAAGGGTGGTCAGGTGGGGAAAAGTGGGGTACTGTGGTGCAGAATGGTGCATAGTGGAGGATAAGTGGAGCCGAAAGGGGGTGCACTGGCGGTGTTTTTGGGTACTTACACGCCCAAGTTGGATGACAAGGGTCGGCTGATCATGCCTGCCCGTTTCCGTGGCGAACTCGCAGCCGGTCTTGTGATTACCGGCACCCAGGAGCACGCCCTGGCGGTCTACCCGCAAGCAACCTTCGAGGAATTGTTTTCCGCGTTGTTGGCCGCTCCCTCCACGCTGCAGGAAGTTCGCGACTATCAGCGCATGGTCTCGTCGCTTGCCAGCGAAGAAACGCTCGACAAGCAGGGACGGCTGTCCATTGCGCCGCAACTACGCAAGTACGCCAACCTGAAGCGCGACGCCGTGGTGATCGGCGCTATGAACCGGGTCGAGATCTGGGACGCCGAGGATTGGCGGGAGTACTCCGAGAAGGCTGAGGCAAACTTCGCGACCCTTGACCAAGAACTACTGGCCTCACTACGGACATGACTGCCAGTACCAAGACTTCCAACCGGTGGGAGCCGCCCCTGACGTTTCTTCCCCGATGTCAGGTTCGGCCCCACCGGTTGGGAAATACCTATCCCGGAACCGGCGATTGGAGGCAAGCATGACCGAGGTACATGTTCCAGTCATGCGCCAGCGCATCGTCGACGTTCTTGCGCCCGCGTTGCAAGCCTCTGGCTCGGTCTATGTCGACGCCACGCTCGGGCTGGGTGGCCACGCCGCAGCTGTCCTGGCGGCCTGCCCGCAGGCCAGGCTAATCGGGATCGATCGTGATCCCGATGCGCATGCCTTGGCCAGCGAGCGCCTACGAGCTGAGGCGCAGCGCTGCACTTTCGTGGTCTCGGCCAACGACCAACTTGCGGCATGTTTGGAAGCAATGGGCATCACCGCGGTCGATGCCGTGCTGCTTGATCTGGGGCTGTCTAGCCTCCAAATCGATCGAACCGAACGCGGCTTCGCCTACCGCGTCGACGCGCCGCTGGACATGCGCATGAACCAGCAGGAGGGCGAAAGTGCGGCCGACCTACTAAATCGCGAGTCGGTTGACGAGATAGCCCGCATCCTCGCCAGCTACGGCGAGGAACGGTTTGCCCGGCGAATCGCGCGGGCCATCGTCGCCGCGCGCCCGATCAGCACGACGGGGCAACTGGTGGATATCCTAACTAGCGCCATCCCGGCGGCTAGCCAACGAACCGGTGGCCACCCGGCAAAACGAACCTTTCAGGCACTGCGGATTGCCGTCAACGACGAGCTAGCAATCCTGCAGCGCACCCTGGATTCCGCGATCGACGCGCTGGCGGTCGGCGGCCGCATCGCGGTGCTTTCCTATCACTCCTTGGAAGACCGCATCGTCAAGCAAACCTTTGGCAAGCTCAGCCGAGATTCGGCACCCCGCGGCCTGCCGTTGGTGCCGCAACACCTGCAACCACAACTTCGCCTCATCACGACGGGGGCGGAACGGCCAACAGCCGAGGAGATTGCCACCAATCCCCGCTCGGCCTCCGCCCGCTTACGGGTAGCTACCAGGATCAGGGAGGCAACATGAGTGCACTTGCCAACGAACTAGCACCAGTCGAACGAGAACACGTAACGCCGCTCCGGCTGCTGCCCACGCCGCGCAAGCGGCTGAGCACCCTGGGCTTCAGTGGCCTGATCGCCGCGATCTCGGTGGTGGGCCTAGCGCTGGTCATGGTGACTACGACTTCGGTTGGGGCGCAGTCTCGCGAACTGATGGAGCTGCGCCAAGAATCCGCCCAGCTTGGTTACGACGTGGCGGCCCTGACCTCCCAATTGCAGCACAAATCGAGCAGTGACTCGTTGGCGATTCGGGCGGCTAACCTAGGTATGGTCCCCAACCCCTACCCGGCTTTCCTGCGGCTCAGCGACGGTACGATCATCGGGCAGCCGCAGCAAGTCACCGGTAAGGAACTGAGATACGCGACGACCCCAGCAACCCAAGCCGAGCCCGCCCGGCAACCGGTGGAGGGGGACTAGTGGCTGGTAGCACCTCAAAACGAGTCCGTAGCGGTAGCAAGACCGCCACGCGCAGGCCGCGGTCGAGTTCACCGCGCGGCAAGCAGCGCCCAGCTAGCGGGAAAAAACCCGCAACTAGTCGGCGTCGCAGCCGTTCGCGTCGCTCCTGGCGAATGCCGTTGGGGCGCTCTGCCCGACGGATCAGGGTGTTCGTTGTTTTCCTGACCGTCCTGCTGGTGTTGGTGTTGGGACGAGCCGTCCAATTACAGGTCATCGATTCCACCGCATTCGCTGCCGAGGCAGCGAAACGCATGTCGCGTTCCCAAGAGATCGCTCCCGTGCGCGGCACCATCTACGACCGAAATGGGGCAGTGCTCGCGGCGACCGAACCGGCGGTAATTGTCAGCATTGATCCTGACATGGTCCTCACCAACGGCGCCGACAAGCGTCGCGCCATGACCGAGAAAGAGCAGCAAGAGGCCGCGGCAGCCCCGGACGCCGTCGCTGCCATTCTGGCCAAGCACCTAGGAGGCAAACCCGAAACCTATCGGCGCCTCATTGATGCCGACCCGAAGTCTCGCTACCAGATCGTTGCTCGCCAGGTCCCCGCCGCGGTTTTTGCTGACATCCGAGCCGACATGCGAAAGGGCTACGACGGCGACGGCAAGCGGCCCTGGCACGGCGTGTTCTCCGAACCTGACCCGATCCGCACCTATCCCAACCGCAGCCTGGCCAGCGGCGTGGTCGGGTTCACAAATGGCGAGGGTCAAGGGGTGCTGGGCATCGAACGCGCTTACAACCAGGAGTTGACCGGTGAACCTGGCCTGATGATCTATGAGCGGTCCCGCTACGGGCGCATCCCGCTCGGCACCAATGTCATGGAGCCAGCCGTCGACGGCATGGACTACACGCTAACCATCGACTCCGACCTGGAATGGGCTACCGAACAATTCCTGGCCGAGGGAATGCGCAACTCCGGCGCCAAGACCGGAATGGCGATCGTCATGAACGTTGATAACGGCGAAATCCTGGCTATGGCCAACGCGCCTGGGTTCGATCCCTCCCGGCCCGGCGACGCAGCCCCGACTGACCTCAGCAACCGGGCGGTAGCTGCTACTTACGAGCCTGGCTCGGTGCAAAAAGTGCTGACCATGGCGGCCTTGGCCGATGCTGGGCTCGTCACCCCGGACACCAAGGTCGTTGTGCCAGAACGGATCGCCTCCGGCGGCGGCTACGTTCGGGACGCTTTCTCGCATGGCACGCTGCAGCTGACGGCGCGTGGCGTCCTCACCCATTCCTCGAATATCGGCACCATTCAGTTGGCCCGCCAACTGCCTAAGGCAGACTTGGCGAACTATCTCAGCAACTTTGGGTTGGGTACGCCGACGGCTTGTGGGCTGCCCGCTGAGTCCTCGGGGAAGTTGCCGAAGGCCGACATGGCCGACTACACCAGAGACCAGATTTCGTTCGGTCAGGGGCTCTCAGTGACGGCGGTGCAAATGGCTGGGGCGGTTTCCGCTGTCGTCAACGGCGGCACCTGGCATCAGCCACACCTGATCAAGGCCGTCACGAATTCGGAAGGTTCGCCGGAGCTGGTTGACGAGGTCGCCTCGCGACAGGTCATCTCGCCGGAGGCTTCGGCGGCGGTGGTCGACATGATGGAAGCAGTGATCGCGCAGGGTTCGGGTGACCGCACCATTCCTGGGTACCGCACCATCGGCAAATCCGGCACCGCCCAGCGCTATGACCCGAACTGCAAGTGCTACAACGGCTTCACCGCATCCTTCGTTGCCGCGGCACCCGCGGAGGATCCCAAGCTGTTGGTCTATGTGGTGTTGGATCAGCCGACTCACGGCAATTCCGGTAGCGTCTTGGCGCTGCCCGTCGCCAACAAGATCTTGCAGGTGGCCCTCCCGCGGTACAACGTCCTGCCGAGCACTAGTGAGGCTCCCAACGAGCCGCTGACCTTCGAGTGATGTCGTGGGCGGCAACATTGTCACTCGGGGCGCAAAGCCCTTGGCGTCGCTGGTGGCGGGTCTCGACGTAGTTGGCCCCGTCGACGGCAGGCTCATCAGCGATATTGTCCTGGACTCGCGCAAGGTGCAGCCCGACTCGTTGTATGTGGCGTTACCCGGCCAACAGCAGCATGGTGCCCGCTTCGCCGAAGCTGCGGTGGCAGCCGGGGCGGTAGCGGTTCTCACCGATGCGCAGGGGGCGGCCACTTGTGGTGAAGTGGGGGTGCCGGTGCTGGTTTCGAGCCAGCCTCGCGTCGCCATGGCCCACGCTGCGGTTCGCTTCTTCGATGCTCCGGGCCGCTCGCTAGAGCTGTTCGGCGTCACCGGCACCAACGGCAAGACCACGGCCGTCTCGCTGCTGGCTGAAGCGCTGGCGGCCAGCGGTCGGCTGAGCGCCACCATCGGCACCCTGGGCTGCCGGATCGGCAGCGAGGCAATCCGCAGCGGGCGGAGCACCGTCACTACCCCCGAGGCTCCGGATCTGCAGGCTAACCTGGCGCAGCTACGTGCTCGCGGCGTGCAGGCGGCGGCCATTGAGGTGTCGAGCCACGCGCTGCACTTCGAGCGGGTGCGCGGGCTGAAATTTGCGGTAACTGGTTTCCTGAATCTCGGGCGCGACCATTTAGATTTCCACCCCAGTCTCGATGACTACTTCGACACCAAGGCCCGACTGTTTACCCCCGAATACACCGACGCGGCGGTGATCTGGCGGGACGACCCCCGCAGCCAGCAGCTCGTGCAGCGAGCAAGTCAATCGGGAGTGGCGCGCATCGTCACCGTCGGTACCGGCGAGGCTGACTATCGGCTGTTGAGCTATTCCGCGAACGCGGTGCTTGGGGGCACGGCGCTGATCGAACACGACGGTGACCAGTTCGAGCTGACGATCCAGCTGCCCGGCCGCTACAACATGATCGATGCGCTGGTGGCACTTGCCATGCTGGAAACCGTCGGATACGAGCGGGCGGGGATTCTCCCGGGACTAGCCCAGGCCCAGGTTCCCGGTCGGATGCAGCGGGTTGAGTTGGCAAGCGAATCGCCCCTTGTGGTGGTCGACTTCGCCCACACCCCGCAGGCGATCACGGCGGCGTTGTCCAGTCTGCGGCAGGCACCCGAGCTGATCGTGGTCTTCGGCTGCGGCGGGGATCGGGACGCCACCAAGCGCGGCGACATGGGGGTAGCGGCCGCCGAGATCGCCGACCTTGTGATCGTCACCGACGACAATCCGCGGTTCGAAGATCCAGCAGCCATCCGAGCCGCAGCGCTGGCGGGGGCGAGGCAAGCGGCAACGCGGTCGGCCCGCCACCCCAAGGTCATCGAGGTGGCGGGCCGCCGAGCCGCCATCGAGCAGGCATTGCGCGCAGCCAGCACCGATAGTGTGGTAGCAGTTTTAGGCAAAGGGCACGAGACGGGGCAGATCGTCGCCGGCGTCACGTATGATTTCGACGACGTAACCCAAGTGAAGGCAGCCTGGAGCTCCGTGAAGGAGGAGTATGAGGCCTCGTAGGCTGGCAGAGCTGGCGCAGATCATGGGCGGCGACAACGTAACCGTCGTTGGCGACTCCCAGGCCCAGGTGGGCCCAGCTGTGGTGATCGACAGCAGGCGCGCCAGTTCCGGGGCGCTCTTCGTTGCCATTCCGGGTACCAGGGTCGACGGTCACGACTATGCGCCAGCTGCCGTCGATGCTGGCGCGGCCGCCGTGTTGGGTTCCGAGGTCACTGCGGCCGAGGTGCCGCACCTGCTTGTCGCCGATCCAGTAGTGGGGCTGTCCTGGCTGGCTCGGGGACTGGTCGACGAGGCCAGGGGCCGCGGCATGCTTAGCCTGGGCATCACCGGCTCCAGTGGCAAAACCAGTGCCAAGGACATGCTGGCGCACGTGCTGGCCGCCGACGCGGCCACGGTTGCGCCCGAGGCGAGCTTGAACAATGAGATCGGCGTGCCGCTGACCGCCTGCGGGGTTGCTGACGAAACCAGGTACCTGGTCACCGAAATGGGCGCTAGAGGCATCGGTCACATCGCCTGGTTGACTTCGCTGGTCGGGCTTGATGTCGGCATCGTGCTGAACGTCGGGGCGGCGCATGTCGGCGAGTTTGGCTCTATCGCGCAAACCGCCCAGGCAAAGGCTGAGATCGTGACCGGGCTGTCCGAGGACGGCTGGGCCGTGCTAAACGCCGACGATCCCAGGGTGGCCAAGATGGCCGAAACCACGAAGGCTCAGGTGGCCTGGTTCGGCGAAGGAGACCTGCCGCCGGGGCCGCTGCAGGTAAGTGCCGAGCGGGTGTGCCTGGACGAGCTGAGCCGGGCGAGCTTCGACCTTGTGGTGCGCCGCGGCGGCGAGGCACAACGAGCGCCGGTCCAGTTGCGCTACGTGGGGCGGCACCACGTCGCCAATGCCCTGGCAGCAGCCGCCGCCGCAATGTGCGTGGGACTATCAGTCCCAGCTGCTGCCGCTGAACTCAGCCAGGCGACGCCACAGTCACCGTGGCGCATGGAACTGCAGCGCCGCAGCGACGACGTGCTGGTGCTCAACGACGCCTACAACGCGAATCCCGACTCTATGGCGGCCGCATTACGCGCGGCCACGCAGCTCCTCGACCGGCAGCGGGAACGCCAGCCGCGGGCGAAACTGGTCGCGGTGCTGGGGGACATGCTGGAGCTCGGGCCGGATGCCGACGCCCAACATCGGCGGCTAGCACGCCTGGCGGCAGCAGGAAAAGTCGCGGAAATCGTCGCAGTAGGCAATTATGCAACTGTGCTGTGTGAGTCTGCCAACGAAATGGGGCTTCGCGCCACGCCAGCCACCCGAGACGAGGTCTCGGCGTTGCTACAGCTGGCGCCTGGCGACGTGGTAGTGATTAAAGGTTCCCGGGCGATCGGGCTGGAAGTGGTGGCGCAACAGCTGCTAGAGGGGGAGGCTCAGTCGTGATTAATATTCTGCTGGCGGCCGGCCTATCTATGCTGATCAGCCTGATCGGCACGCCGTACCTAATTCGGCTGCTGCGGGCCAAACAATACGGCCAATTCATTCGCGAAGACGGCCCGCAATCGCACCAGACCAAGCGCGGCACCCCCACCATGGGTGGGCTGGTCATCGTCGCTGCCGTAACGCTGGCCTATTTCGGCTCGCACCTGTTGCTGTGGAATCCCGTAACGCTGTCAAGCGTGCTGCTAATCGGATTGACGCTGGCGCTAGCCCTCCTCGGTTTCCTCGACGACTGGTCCAAGATCTCCAAAGAACGCTCACTGGGGCTCACCGCCCGCGGCAAGCTGTTGGGGCAATTCATCATTGGCGTCGCGTTCGGCGCGCTCGCACTGAATTTTCCGGACGAAAATGGGCTACGCCCGGCATCGCAGTTTGTCTCGTTACTGCGCGACATCAACTGGCTCCACCTGCCGTTAGCGGCGGCGATCATCTGGATCACGTTCCTCATCATGGCGTGGTCTAACGCGGTGAATCTGACCGATGGGCTCGATGGCCTGGCCGCAGGCAGCTCCACCTTGGTCTTTTCTGCCTATGCCCTGGTCAACATCTGGCACTTCAACCAGCGATGCGCCCAGGTGATGATGGCAACTTCCCACTGTTATGAGGCTAGGGACCCCTACGATCTGGCGGTGGTCGCGGCCGCATTCGCCGGTGCCACCTTCGGTTTCCTGTGGTGGAATGCCAAACCTGCCCAGATCTTCATGGGTGATACCGGCTCGATGGCGATCGGCGGCGCCCTGGCCGGTCTCGCGGTCATGACCCGCACCGAGCTGCTGTTGGTCATCTTGGGTTTTCTGTTCGTCATGGAGGCCGGGTCGGTTGCCTTGCAGGTGGCGTTCTTCAAAGCGACGAAGGGCAGACGGATCTTCAAGATGTCCCCGATTCATCACCACTTTGAGCTGTCGGGCTGGCAAGAGATAACCGTCGTGATCAGATTCTGGATCATCGCCGGGGTGTGCGTCGCCATCGGCCTCGGGTTGTTCTACGCAGAATGGATCATCGGGCAGTGACGAAGGACTGGATGGCGGGCGCCAACCGGCTCTCGGATTGGGCCAGCGCCAACGTAGTTGTCGCCGGCTTAGGTGTTAGCGGCTATGCCGCCGCAGACGGCCTGCTGTCGTTGGGTGCTCGCATCACGGTGCTGGATGAATCCGATAAGCATCAGGCCAAGGCTGACCTGCTTAGTCAGCTGGGCGTCCGGGTGCGACTGGGGGCCGGGGCGACCGCTGAGCTGCCTGGCGATACCGACCTAGTGGTTACCTCACCGGGGTGGCTGCCGACGGCGCCGCTGCTGCGACAGGCAGCTGACCGTGGCATCCCCATCTGGGGTGAAACCGAGCTTGCTTGGCGCATGATGCAACCCGACCGGGTGATCCCGTGGCTGGGCGTAACCGGCACCAACGGCAAAACCACAACCACGCAGATGCTCGATTCCATGCTGCGCGCTGCGGGGCTCAAATCGGCGGCGGTTGGCAACATTGGGCGCCCCATCGTCGAGGCGGTGTTGGATGAGGTCGACTACGACGTGCTGGCGGTGGAGCTATCCAGCTTCCAGCTGCATTGGATGAACAGTGTGCAATTCCACTCCGCTGCCGTGCTCAACCTGCACCCAGACCATCTAGAGTGGTACGCCGACTGCGGTGGCTATGATGCCTACATCGCCGACAAGGCGAGGATCTACCACCAGGTGCACCACGCTGCGGTCTACAACGTCGCCGAGCCCGCCACCGAGCAGTTGGTCCGGAACGCCGACGTGGTGGCGGGGGCGCGCGCCATCGGTTTCACCGCTGGAATCCCCAGCCCAAGCATGCTCGGTGTGGTCGACGAGGTGCTCGTCGACCGCGCGTTCATCGAGCAGCGGCAGCACTCCGCATTGGAGCTGGCCAAACTCAGCGATGTCACCCCGTATGCACCTCACAACGTGGCGAATGCGCTGGCCGCCGCCGCCTTGGCGCGCAGCTTCGGGATTCCCGCCCAGGCCGTCGCCCAAGGGCTGCGCGACCTGGAACTCGCGGGGCACCGGATTCAGCCCGTCGCCGAACATGGGGGAGTCCGCTGGATCGACGACTCCAAGGCGACCAACCCGCATGCGGCCGACTCCGCGTTGCAGGCCTTCGAGTCCGTGGTGTGGATCGCGGGTGGTCAAGCGAAGGGAACCACCTTCGACCAGTTGGTGGCTGACCACAAGCATCGAATGCGGGCGGCGATCGTCTATGGCGTGGACCGGGCCGAGATTGTGGCAGCTTTAGCACGACACGCGCCCGAAGTACCAACATCTGTGCTGGATAGGCAAGACACTGGTGTGATGGATGAGGTAGTGGCCATGGCAGGCGCGATCGCTCAGGCGGGCGATGTCGTGTTGCTGTCCCCAGGCTGTGCCAGTCTCGATCTGTTCGCTAGCTACGCCGACAGAGGCGACAAGTTTGCTGCCGCGATCCAAGATTGGATCGCTAAGGCGCCACCAGGATAGGAAAACCATGTCTACATCGGACGTCGCAGCTTCCCCGGCGCGGCCGACTATAGCTTCACCCCAGCCGCGGGCCATCGTGTCTTCTCCGATGGCCGACTACTACATGCTGATTCTCGCCGTGGCGGTGTTGGTCACGCTTGGCGAACTCATGGTGTTGTCTTCTTCCGCCGCGTTGGCGCAGGCGGCTGGGAAAAGCCCCTACCACTACTCGATTCAGCAACTGCTCCATCTAGGCATCGGGGTAATTGCGGCCGTCTTGCTGAGCCGTTTCCCGGCCGACTGGCTTCGCCGCCTGGGATGGGTGGCCTGGGGCCTGGCGCTAGTGCTGTTGATGCTGATCTTTACCCCGATGGGTTACTCCTACCAAGGCAACCGAAACTGGCTTCGCATCGCCGGTTTTACCTTTCAGCCATCGGAGTTCGCCAAGCTAGCGCTAATCGTTTGGTCCGCAGCTGTGTTGCACCTGAAACGCAAACAACTTCATGACCCGGCACGGCTGGTCTGGCCGTTTGTGCCCGGGGCTGCCTTGATCCTGGCCTTGATCCTGGCCGAACGTGACGTGGGCACCGGGCTTGTCGTCGGGTTCGTGATCTTGGCGCTGCTGTTTTTTGTCGGGGTGCCGTATCGGGTGCTCGTGCCAGCGACCCTCTTCGCCAGCGTCGTGGTGGGTTTCCTAATCCGGTTCTCCGACAGCCGCATGAGCCGAATCCAGGTTTTTTTGGACCCGCAATCGAATCCCGACCTAGCCAGCCAACCGCTGGCCGCGCTGTACGCCATGGCGACCGGCGGCTGGTGGGGCACCGGCCTGGGCGCCGGCAGACAGAAATGGGGAGGGCTCAAGGACGGCGTCCACACCGACTTCATCTTCGCGGTGATCGGCGAGGAATTGGGACTGTTCGGCGTGGTCCTACTGGTGATCATGTTTGCGCTGATCGCGCGGGCGGGATTGTCCATCGCGTTGAAGTCCGACCGAATGTTCAACCGGCTCGCTGCCGCCGGGATTGTCGCCTGGTTCCTGGCACAGGCCATCGTCAATATGGCAGTAGTGATGCATCTGGTGCCCGTGCTTGGGGTGCCGTTACCGTTTGTCTCTTCGGGTGGCTCGGCACTGGTCGCTAGTCTGATGGCGGTAGGGGTGCTGCTGTCGTTGGCGCGGGATACCCCGGCGGCCAGGCGATATCTGCGGGCGCAGAAACGAAAGGCTGGGCCGCGGCTGACGAGTGTCATGGCGGATAGGAGTTAGTTGATGGTGAGTGTGGCGTTGGCGGGCGGTGGCACTGCGGGACATACGTCGCCATTGATCGCAACCGCGAAGGCGATCTTAGAATTGGCGCCGCAGGCGAAATTGGTTTGTATCGGGACGCCGAAGGGGCTGGAGACTCGGGTCATTCCCGCCGCCGGGCTGGAGTTAAAGCTGATCCCGCCGGTGCCGATGCCGCGCCGAGTCAACCTGGACCTGATCAAGTTGCCCTACCGGCTCACCAAGGCTGTCTGGCAGTCGCGGCGCATCTTGCGAGAGGCGAAGGCCGACGTGCTGGTTGGCTTCGGCGGCTATGCCTCGATCCCGGCGTATCTGGCCGCCCGCTGGCTGGGGATTCCTGTCGTCATCCATGAGGCCAACCTGCTTCCCGGGCTGGCCAATCGGGTGGGGGCCAAGTTTGCCGCCCGGGTGGCCACGGCTTTCCCCGACACCTCGCTGCCGAAGGCCAAGCACATTGGGATGCCCATGGCGAAGAGCATCAGCGATAATCCGTGGCAGCCCGAAGTTGCCCGGGCAGAGTTTGGCCTGGCGGCCGAGCTGCCGGTGTTGCTGGTGAGTGGCGGCTCCCAGGGTGCCCGCGCCATAAACCTGGCAGTCGCGGATGTGATCCCACGGCTGCTTGCCGCGGGCGTGCAGGTGCTGCACGTGCTGGGGCCGAAGAACTTCACCGACGAACATCAACCCCAGCAAGCCGAGAACGGAGCCTGCTATCAGCCCGTTGCCTTCGTCGAGGACATGAGTCTTGCCTATGCTGCCGCCGACCTGATGGTGGCGCGGGCTGGTGCAGCCACCGTAATGGAGACGGCCGTAAGCGGGTTGCCGGTCATTTTCATCCCCTTGCCGTGGGGCAACGGAGAGCAGGCGCGCAATGCGGCTAGCCTGGTGGCAGTGGGGGCCGGAGTCATGTTGCCAGAGAGTGAACTGACCGCAGATCGGCTGGCAAGCGAGGTGCTGGGGCTGTGCGAATCGGCCGAAGACCTCGCCAAAATGGGGCAGCTCGCCCGCGAGCACTACCCGGCTCAGGCAGCTTCGGAGCTTGCCCGCACGATACTTGGCCTGCAGCAGGAGGAATAATGGTGATGATCGAGCCGATCGAGGTCGTTCCGGTCGATGAAGTGGGAAAAATCCACTTCATCGCGATCGGCGGTTCCGGCATGAGCGGCATCGCAAGGCTGTATGCCGAACATGGCATCCCCACCAGTGGCTCAGACCGCAGTGACTCCAACACCTTGAAGTCACTACAGCGGCTCGGCATCCAGACCTATGTCGGGCACGATGAGGCGCAACTGGGTGACGCGGATACCGTAGTCATCTCCTCCGCCATCCGGGAAGAAAACGTTGAGCTTGCCGCCGCCCGCCGCAAGGGGCTGCGCGTGTGGCATCGCTCCGCCGCGTTAGCGGCACTCATGCTGGGCAAGCGGGCGGTGGCGGTGGCCGGTACGCATGGCAAGACAACCACCACGGCGATGACTGCCGTCATGCTCGCTGCAGCTGGCCGCGAACCGAGCTATGTCATCGGCGGGCCGCTGTCGACGACGGGCGTCAGCTCGGCATGGGGCTCCGGCGAAGCCTTCGTTATCGAGGCCGACGAGTCGGACGGCTCATTCCTGCAGTACCCAACCGAGATCGCGGTGATCACCAACATCGAGGCGGACCATCTGATCAACTGGGGAACCCCGGCGGCGTACGCCGGTGGTTTCAAACAGTTCGCTACCTCGGCCACCGTCAAGACCGTGGTCATCAACGTCGATGACCCTGGCACCCGAGCCCTAGCCGATGAGCTTGCCGAGGAGGTCGCGAATGGGACACAGTCGGTGCGGTTGATCCGCTACGGTGAATCACCCGATGCCGACGTCCGCATCACCGAGGTCCGGTCGCGGCCGTTCGGGATCGCAGCCACCATCACCTTCGGCGACGAGTCTGGCCCGATCGAACTGCAGGTCCCCGGCAATCACAATCTCGCCAATGCTTCGGCGGCCTACGCCGTGGGCCGTTCGCTGGGACTGAGCCACGACGAGGCAGTCAAGGCACTCGCCCAATTCGAGGGGACGCTACGCAGGTTCCAGTTGATAACCGACACCGACGGTGTCCGGGTATTCGACGACTACGCCCACTTGCCAACCGAGATCCGGGCCGCGCTGACCGCCGCAAGACGGGCCACCGAGGCTGGCAACGAGGCCACCGGGCTCTCTGGCCGCCTTATTGCCTGCTTCCAGCCGCATCTTTACAGCCGAACCATCGATTTTGTTGAAGAGTTCGGTGAGGTGTTGACGCTGTCGGACATCGCCGTCGTCAACGATGTTGATGGCGCGCGAGAAGACCCGGTGCCAGGAATAACTGGGCAACTGGTCGCCGACGCTGCTATCCGGCATGGCTGCGCCGAGGTGCACTATGTGCCAGAAAAATACGACCTGCCGGACGCACTCAACGAGCTTGCCAAACCCGGCGACCTCATCATCACCCTGGGATGCGGGGACGTGACGATCGTCGGCCCGCTGCTGGCTGATCTCTTGCGGCAACGAGTGAAGGCCAGCGACGTTGAATGAGCCAGGCGCATTCGCTCGGGCGGCGCAGCGTCGCAAGCGAGCCAAGCGGCGACGCTGGCTGGCGCTTACTGCCGTCGTGGTACTGCTACTGGTGGCCGCGGCCGTAGCGGCCTACTTCCTCTGGTTCTCCGATGCCACGAAGCTAGCCAAAGCTGAGGTCAGCGGAACAAAGCTGTTAACCGAGCAGCAAGTGCTCGACGCCGCTCAACTGCCGATGGGGGAGCCGCTAGCTACGCTCGACACCGAAGCAGTGGCGCAGCGGATACAGCAGCTACCAGCGGTGCGCAACGCCCGGGTAGAGCGAGTGGCCCCTGACGCGGTGCGGATCGAAGTGCTGGAACGGGTAGCGGTCTACCAGCGAGCCGATCGTGGCAAGTATCAGTGGATTGATGATCAGGGAGTGATCTTTCACAGCCAAGCTGAGGCGCGAACAGATCTGATGTCAGTGCGTACTGCGGAAACTGACGTGCGCTTGCTGCGAGACATCGCCACCGTTGTCGAATTTGTGCCAGCGAATGTGAGCCCCCGGGTAAAGCTGATTGAGGCGAAGGCGGTTGACCATATCGTGCTGGTGTTGGACGACAGTGACGTTGTCGTGTGGGGAAGCGCAGACGATTCCGAGCTCAAATCGGATGTGCTGTCCCAGCTGATCAAGATCGACGCCACCGTATACGACATTTCAGCGCCGAGCTATCCGACGACCCGGTGAAACTGCTAGCAGTGACCAACCTTGAAGTCCTACTTGAGGTGAATCTCCGCTGAACTGGCGAGGCTAATGGACGCGAGGCAGGTATGAACCATAGCCTTCATGTCTAATAGCAAAATTATTTTCTGGAGTGGGCAATTATGGCAAGCGCTTCGCAAAACTACCTCGCGGTTATAAAGGTGGTCGGTGTCGGCGGCGGCGGCGTCAATGCCGTTAACCGGATGATCGAATCGGGTCTGCGTGGGGTCGAGTTTCTAGCGATCAACACCGACGCCCAGGCACTGCTGATGAGTGAGGCCGATGTCAAACTTGCGGTTGGGCGAGAGTCAACCCGTGGCCTGGGGGCCGGAGCTGACCCCTCGAAGGGGGAACAGGCAGCGCTAGACCACTCTGATGAGATTGAGGCAGCCCTGAAGGGTGCCGATATGGTCTTCGTGACCGCTGGCGAAGGGGGCGGCACCGGCACCGGGGCGGCACCGATTGTCGCCAAGATCGCTCGCTCGCTTGGGGCGTTGACCATCGGGGTAGTGACCCGGCCGTTCTCGTTCGAGGGGCGCCGTCGCGCCATTCAAGCCGACAGCGGGATTGATGCCCTTCGGGAAGAAGTCGACACGCTAATCGTCATCCCGAACGACAAGCTGTTGCAGATGACGGACCATCAGGTAGCCATCCTGGATGCCTTCCGGCAGGCCGATCAGGTGCTGATGCAGGGCGTATCCGGCATCACCGACTTGATCACCACACCTGGGCTGATCAACCTGGACTTCGCAGACGTTAAGTCGATCATGAGCCAGGCAGGCTCGGCCCTGATGGGCATCGGCGTAGCCCGCGGTGAAGATCGAGCCCGGGCGGCTGCCGAAATGGCGATCAGCTCGCCGCTGCTGGAAACCAGCATTGATGGCGCCCACGGGGTGCTGCTGTCTATCGCAGGTGGCAGCGATCTTGGGCTGTTCGAGGTATCGGCGGCGGCGCAGCTCATCGAGGAAACGGCCCATGACGAGGCGAACATTATCTTCGGTACGGTAATCGACGATGCGTTGGGCGATGAAGTACGGGTAACGGTTATCGCCGCTGGATTCGACGGCACCGGGGAACCGCGTAAGCCACGTCGGACCCTAGCTACTGCGATCGGTGGTTCGGCTTCGGCCGGGGAGGAAACCGCCCAGCACGAAAATCAGCCGGTTCACCCGTTCTCCGCAGCTGCCGATATAGGTGATGACGAGCTCGACGTGCCTGATTTCATGAAATAAGCATTTTCGCGTCTCAGGCGCGTAGCTCCAGGCATATGCTGCCGACGGGGTTACAGTTAATCAAGAATTGTAGGCAGGAGGAACCGTGGGCATTCGTAAGCTGGCCGAATGGATAGGCCTATCCGAAGACGACCGATACAGCGATGAAGAGCTGTCGGACGAGTTGTCTGACGAAGTCTACGTCGACGACGCTGAGGCTACCAACGCGACTGGCCTCCGGGTTGCTCAGTTGCCGCGCCAAAGTGGCGAGAAAGCCGTCGTGAGTCAACCGCAGCCCGCAGACTTGAGCCGGATCGTCAGTGTTCGGCCGCGTTCGTACAACGAGGCAAGGGCGATCGGCGAGAACTTCCGAGACGGTGTCCCGGTGATTATGAACTTGTCGGATATGGAAGCCGGTGAAGACAAGCGGTTGGTCGATTTCGCTGCCGGACTGATTTTCGGGCTGCGCGGAAATATTGAACGCATTTCCACTCAGGTCTTCCTGCTGTGTCCGGAGAACCTGATTGTTGGGCCGCAAGATAAAGAACGGCTCGCCTCGGGAAGCTTCTTTAATCAAAGCTAGTCGGTCGAAACTGAACTAGTGGTTGAGGTCTAAAAACTAGTTGTTGTGCTTGGCTTTTGTGGCTGAGCTAGAGTTGGAAGAACCGGGTTCGGCTGTTGGCCGGACGAGTCTTACACGATGGAGCAAGTGATGAGTTTGACGCTCGAAGAGGTCCGCCGAGTACGTTTCCGCATGGCCCGGCGCGGTCAGCTGGGTTACGCCGTTGATAGCGTTGACGACTTTATCGACAAGGTTGAATTGGCGTTCGACCAGTTCGAGAAAGAACAGCAGCGGCTGCAGCGTGAATTGGATTCAGCCGGTGGGGAAGCTGGCCCGGGGGCTGGAGCTGTTGCTGCCGAGCTGGAGAGCAGCCAGAAAGAACTTGCTGAGGCGAAGGCTCAACTCGAAGAGTTGCGGGCCGAAAACGAGCGGCTTAAGCAAACCGCAGAACAGGCCTCCGACGATGATCGGGTTGCCGAGTTGATGCGCCAGAACGAACAATTGCAAAGTGAGCTGGCTGCCGCCAAGAAGGAAAGCGCCGAGCGGCTGCATTCGGTCGAGAAGCCGAGCGAAGTCACCGGTAAGATCACCGTACAGAACTCCGCGGAGGCCAGCTCTGCTTCGGTACGCGTCCTCGAGATGGCGATGCAGCAGGCAGATCGGCTGGTTGCCGAAGCTGAAGCCAATGTTGCCACTAAGGTCAGCGAGGCTGAGCGCCAAGCCAACGAGATTACCCGGGGTGCTGAAGCCGAGGCAGAGCGGGTACAGAACGAGGCCCGGACCAATGCCGAAAACGTTAAGCGTGAAGCAGAAGAACGCGCCGGTGCGCTCGAGATTGAAGTGCAGCAGCGGCGCAAGGAATTGATGGCGCAACTGCAGCAGGAACAGATCGCACTGCAGGGCACCGTTGCAAAGCTTCGTGATTTCGAGGGCAAGTACCGCGAGAACATGCATGGATTCCTGCAACGTCAGATCGGTTTGTTGGAGGCAGAGGTCTTGGAGCCTGAAGGAGGCCAAGAGCTACTGGCCGCCCAAAACACCCCGCGCTTGGATGCAGTGGCAGCTGGCGACAACTAAAGCCCAAATAGCTGATCGCTAGGCGATAACACTCGAGTGTGTCTGTACTGTTTTACGGCAGGCTGGTGTATTCTCTCGGGGATATCAGCGAAAGATGGGTATGGCGAAAAAGAACACCAACGAGGCGAGTCTGCCGACGACGCTGCCGGTGGCCGAGGGGGAAACACCCTGGACGGCTGCGGAGATCGCCGAGCAGCGGGTTGAGCTGTTAGAGGAACTTGAGCGCGCCCAGCGGAAAATCGATATCGCTTATGGCGAACTTGACGATCTGCTGCAGGCTGGGGTCAGCGGTGCCGGCAGGGATCCGGCAGACGTTGGCTCAAGCAACTTCGAGCGAGACCAAGAGCTTTCCCTGGCGCATAATGCCCGGGAAATGGCTGAGCAGATCCGCCAGGCACTGCGGCTGTTTGACCGCGGCGACTACGGCCGATGCGAAGTGTGTGAACAGCCAATAGGTAAGGGGCGGCTGCAGGTTTTCCCGCGGGCCACCCTGTGCGTGACGTGCAAGCAGCGAGAAGAGCGCCGCTGATCACTGCCGCCAGGGCGCTGGCGGTGGGGATCGGGCTAGTCGGTTTCGGGGCAGACCAACTATCCAAGGCTGCGGTATTGGCCTACCTTAACCCCGGCCAGCCGGTGGAGATATTGGGGCAGTTGCTGCGGTTTACGTTGGTTCGCAACCCTGGCGCAGCGTTCAGCCTTGGCACTGATTTCACAGCGATTTTGACCGGCTTCGCAATCATCGTTTTAGTTGCTTGCCTAACTGTTGGGCTTTCTCGGGTGCGCGGCACGTTTCCCGCTGTACTACTTGGCCTGCTCATAGCCGGCGTATCGGGCAATTTATTTGACCGGCTATTTCGTGAGCCAGCCCCGATGCTCGGACATGTGATCGACTTCATTCAGCTGCCGTACTTCGCCATCTTTAACGTGGCCGACATCTGCATCACTTCCGCCGCCGGGTTGCTGCTACTGATCAGCCTGCGGCCCAGCAAGGCACTGCCAAGCGACGAAACTGAGGCGCAGGACGAAGCCGACTTAGCTGACGAAACCCAGTCCGATGACGAGAAGCCAGCCGCTGCCGAGAATCAGCCCGATGCCAAGGCACAGGCGGGTGAAGCGGGCCAGTCGGACCCCGAACCGCAGCCGGCCGAAGAAACAGCATGACGATCCTGCTTATCCCGGCAGACCTGGCCGGCCAGCGGCTCGATTCGGTTGCTGCCCGGATCTCGGGTTATAGCCGGTCGCGGGTGGCCGAGCTGATCGCTGCCGGAGAGGTGACCCTAGACTCGAAAGTCGTCACAAAGCCAGCCACCCCGGTGGCTGGTGGGGAATTGCTGGAGTTTCGCCACGAGCCACGTCCAACTGAGCCGACATTTCAGCCGCGTACGGTGGCCGGGATGAGGATCGTGGCTGAGGACCCGCACATCGTTGTGGTCGACAAGCCTGCCGGGGTCGCCGCTCACCCTAGCCTGGGCTGGGATGGGCCGTCGGTGACCGAGCACTTAGCCGCAAGCGGGGTAGCGATCGCCACCTCCGGAGCGCCGGAACGGCAAGGAGTGGTGCAGCGGCTAGACGTCGGCACTACCGGGTTGATGGTGCTGGCCAAGTCCGAAGTCGCCTATAGCCGCCTCAAGCAGGCCTTTCGAGACCGCAACGTGAGCAAGGTCTACCACGCCCTAGCCCAAGGCAGGCTGGATCCGTTTGTCGGCACGATAGACGCCCCGATTGGGCGGCATCCCCGGGCCGAGTGGAAGATGGCGATTGTCTCGCCCGGCCGGTCCAGCATCACCCATTACCAGACGTTGGCGGCCTATCGTGAAGCCAGCCTGCTGGAGATCAAATTGGAGACTGGTCGCACCCACCAGATCCGGGTGCATCTGTCCTCAGTTGGACACCCCTGCTGCGGCGACGACCTGTACGGCTGCGATCCCAAGTTGGCTGCCAGGCTCGGGCTGCAGCGGCAGTGGCTGCACGCCGTCAGCCTTGGCTTCGAACACCCCGCCACCGGCGATTGGGTTGAGTTCGAATCGGCCTATCCGGCCGACCTGGCGGCGGCGCTGCGCATCGTTAGTGACTAGCGAAGCGATGTCTCCAGTACTCTGGATGCGTGCGCAAAGCGAAAATCATTTGTACCTTAGGCCCGGCATCTGAGACCACCGAGCAGCTCGTTGCCCTGATCAACGCGGGCATGAACGTGGCGCGATTCAACATGAGCCACGGCGACTATGCCGAGCACGAACAGCGGCTGGCAGCCCTGCGGGAGGCCTGCGACATTACTGGCCAGGATGTTGGCGTCTTCGCCGATCTACAGGGGCCGAAGGTGCGACTTGGGCGGTTTGCCGACGACGCGAAGCACTATCTGGCCGAAGGTGATAGCTTCCGGATCACCGTCGATGACGTGCTGGGCACCAAGGAGCGCTGTTCCACCACCTATCAGGGGCTGCTTGGCGATGTCTCGGTGGGTGATTCGATTCTTATCGACGATGGCCGGGTAGGCCTACAGGTGAGCGAGATCGACGGCACCGATGTCGTTTGCGAGGTGGTAGTTCCAGGCACGGTGTCGAACAACAAGGGCATTAATCTGCCGGGGGTCGCGGTGTCGGTGCCTGCGCTCAGCGAGAAGGATGAGCGCGACCTGCGGTGGGTGCTCGGCCAAGATATCGACATGGTGGCGTTGTCCTTCGTGCGGTTTGGTTCCGACATCAAACGCGTCCACGAAATCATGGATGAGCAGGGACGCCACCTGCCAGTGATCGCCAAGCTGGAAAAACCGCAGGCGATCGAGAACCTGCAGGCCATCATTGATGCCTTTGACGGCATCATGGTGGCTCGCGGCGACCTAGGCGTGGAACTACCGCTGGAGGAAGTGCCGCTGGTGCAGAAGCGGATCATTCGGGCCGCGCGGAAATGGGCGAAGCCGGTGATCGTGGCCACCCAGATGCTGGAATCGATGATTTCCTCGCCGCGGCCCACCAGAGCCGAGGCTTCCGACGTCGCAAACGCGGTGCTGGACGGGGCAGATGCAGTGATGCTGTCCGGTGAGACCGCGGTCGGGCAGCACCCGGTGCGAACCGTTGAGGTGATGGCTGACATCGTCCAGAGCATCGAAAGCGAAGGCCACGAAGAGATTCACAGCATCGAGTGGGATCCGCACACGACCGGCGGGGTATTGGCAAAAGCAGCCGTCGAGGTAGCCAATCGGCTGCAGGCCCGCTATCTGGTGGCTTTGACCAAGTCCGGTGATACCGCCCGTCGGCTGGCGCGGTTAAGGCCGAGTACCCCGCTGCTGGTTTGCTCCCCGGATCGGGCGACCCGGCAATTCATGACGATTACCTGGGGTGCCACGGCCGTCGCGGTACCCGATTATTCGCAGCAAGACGAGATGGTGGAGAGCATCGAGGCTTGCCTGCGGTCCAGGGAAATGATCGATATGGGCCAGCGCATGGTCGTGCTTTCGGGTTCGCCGCTGGGGGTCCCCGGCAAGACCAACAACCTGTTGGTGCACCGGGTTAAGCAGCTCATTGACGAACGCCTGCTTGCTCCCGCTGGCGACGACGCCTGGGGATAGCCAACGGCAAGGCACCGGCCGCTGGTTAGCCTTGGCTGGCCTGAACAATGCCAAGGGGTTGCTTAGCGTTAGCATTGGGGCAGATGGCGGGCACCCCTGCTGCGCGGGGGCAACCGCCCGCCATCGCTCTTGGCCGGGTGATTACCTGGTTTTACGGTGATAGGCCAGGCGGCAGGACCGACAAGAGAATCAGCTTCCGAAGGCGTCAAGGCACAACAAGTGCCCGGGAGGGGAGTCGAACCCCTACAGCCTTGCGGCCAGACGGGTTTGAGCCGTCCGCGTATACCATTCCGCCACCCGGGCAACCAGACAATTGTGGCATAAATCCGCTGTGACCTCATCCCCGCGGGTTCTTGCGTGAGTTGTTTCCGTTGGAGGGGTAGACTAGCCAGGCGAACGCGCTAGTCAGCAGGAGGGTGAGGCAACTATGGCGGATAGCAAGAAGGCAAGCCGGGTTCTTGTTGCTGAGGATGAGGCACTGATCCGGCTCGACTTAGTCGAGCTACTCACCGAAGCTGACTACGAGGTCGTCGGCGAGGCAGTCGACGGGCAAGAGGCAGTGGAACTGGCTAGGGAACTCAAGCCTGATCTGGTGATCGTGGACGTCAAAATGCCGCGCATGGACGGCATCAGCGCCGCCGAGATCATCGCCGAGGAGCGCATCGCGCCAATCGTCATGCTGACGGCTTTCAGTGAACGCGAACTGGTGGAGCGGGCGCGCGATGCTGGCGCGATGGCCTATGTGGTCAAGCCCTTTGACGCTTCAGATGTCATCCCGGCCATCGAGATCGCGGTGGGGCGATTCGCCGAAATCGTCGCGATCGAGGAAGAGCTCGCCAACCTGGAAGAGCGGTTCGAGTCGCGCAAGATCATCGACCAGGCCAAGGGAATCCTGCAAGAGGGGCTTGGCTTGAGCGAGCCGGAAGCGTTCCGCTGGATTCAAAAGACCGCGATGGATCTACGCAAATCCATGCGCGAGGTGGCGGAAGGCGTCATCAACCACCGTAAGGGACCGTAAGGGCTAGTGCCGCTTGATTAGCTGGCAGGTGATGCGCCCCGTGCACACCAGCTTGCCCTGGTCGTTGTGCAGGTCCACTTGGTAGATCGCGGTACGCCCGCCCAACCTGACGGCGGTCGCGGTGCCCGTGACCCGGCCCTCACGAGTCTGCCGCAGGTGGGTAACGTTCATGTCTACCCCCACCGCGACCCGGTCAGGCAGGGCGTGGGCCATGGCCCCAAGCGAGCCGAGCGTCTCCACCAGCAGGGCAGAGATGCCGCCATGCAATATTCCTATCGGCTGGGTGTTGCCGGCGACTGGGAAGCTGCCGACCACCCGTTCGGCGGTCAACTCGACAAGCTCGAAACCGAGCCGGTCGCACACATTCGGGGCTACTTGGTCGTACCATTCGGGAAAGTCCACTGTCTTCACCACGCCACTGTGCCACAGATTCGTTAGCTAGAGTCTAAGTGTGTCCACGCCACGGTTACTGCTGATTGACGGCCACTCGCTCGCTTACCGCGCCTTCTATGGTTTGCCGGTCGAGAACTTCGCTACCTCCGACGGGCAGGCGACGAACGCGGTGTACGGCTTCACATCCATGCTGATCAGCTTGCTGCGAGACGAGGAACCAACCCACGTCGCGGTCGCTTTTGACGTGTCGCGAACGTCGTTTCGCACCGATTCCTATCCGGAATACAAGGCCAACCGCGCGGCTTCCCCGGCGGAGTTTCGCGGCCAGGTTCCGTTGATCAAGCAGGTGCTGGACGCGCTGCACATCGCCCACGGCGAACTGCCCGGATACGAGGCCGACGACATCATTGCCACGCTGGCCAGCAACGCCGTTGCGGTCGGCTTCGAGGTGCTGGTCTGTACCGGCGACCGGGATGCGCTGCAGCTGGTCTGCGACGACGTGACCTTGCTTTACCCCAAACGAGGGGTCTCTGAGATGGTGCGGTTGACTCCTGCCGCAGTCGAAGAAAAGTACTTGGTCGTCCCGGATCGTTACCCGGAGTTGGCAGCCCTGGTGGGGGAGACCAGCGACAACCTGCCGGGCGTGCCGGGTGTCGGTCCGAAGACCGCGGCAAAGTGGCTCACCCAGTTCGATGGGCTGGACAATTTGATTGCCCGGGCCGAGCAGGTGCCTGGCAAGGCAGGGGAGTCCTTCCGAACACACCTGGCCGACGTGAGGCGAAATCGCAAGTTAAATCGGCTGGTGCGCGACCTGCAGCTGCCAGACAGCCTCGCCGATACCGGCAGGCAGCCCTGGGACAAGGAAGCGGTATTCAAATTATTCGACAAGCTGGAGTTCCGGACGCTGCGCCGCCGACTTACCGAGTTGGGTGAGAGCCGAGCCGCCGAAACAGCGAACGTGCAGGTCACCGAAGTTACGCTGCCCAGCGGCGAGTTGGGTGAGTGGCTGGCCGCAGCACCACAGCCAGTTGGCCTCCAACTAGTCGGCAGCTGGGGCTCAGGCACCGGCGACGTGCACGGGGTGGCGTTGGCTGACGCAGCCGATCGTGCCACCTTCTTAGACATCAGCTCGCTTGCCCCGGCCGATTCTCAGGCGCTAGCCGACTGGCTGGCCGATGACACCAGGCTGAAGGTCCTGCATGACGCCAAGGGCGCGATGTTGGCCTTCGGCGCTCGCGGCTGGGAGTTGCGTGGGGTGCAGTGTGACACGCTGCTGGCCGCCTACCTGGTGCGTCCCGGGCAGCGCTCCTACGACCTGACTGAACTGGTCTTGCAGTATTTGGGCCTGGATCTGAGCGTTCCGACGGCAGCGGCGGCTGAGCAACTGCCACTAGATATTGCTGGCGATCACGGCCCGGAAGCCATGCTGCAAGCAAGCACGGTTCGAAAGCTGGCGCTGGAACTCTTGCAGCAGTTGGAGCGCCTCGAACAGCTCAGCTTGTTGACGGACCTAGAGCTGCCGGTGCAGCGGGTGTTGGCCGCCGCTGAACGTGTCGGCATAGCGGTCGACACCGACCGGCTGGCCGAGCTTAGAGCCGAGTTCGATGCTGCGGTACAACAGGCAAGCAGCAGTGCATTTGAGGTGCTTGGCCATGAAGTGAACCTGTCGTCGCCAAAGCAGCTGCAGGCAGTGCTGTTCGACGAGCTGCAGATGCCGAAAACCCGGCGCACCAAATCGGGTTACACCACCGATGCCGAAGCGTTGGAGTGGCTGCACGGCACGACCGGGCACCCGTTCTTGGCGCATCTGCTGAGCCACCGAGACGCGATCAAACTGCGACAGACGATAGATGGCCTGCTGGCAGCCGTTCAGCCGGACGGCCGAATCCACTCCACCTTCCTGCAACACGCTGCCGCGACTGGGAGGCTCAGTTCCGCAGACCCGAACCTGCAGAACATCCCGGTGCGCAGTGCTCAGGGGCGCCAGATCAGGTCGGCATTCGTCCCTGGCGACGGCTACTCCGCACTATTGTCAGCCGACTATTCGCAGATCGAAATGCGGGTGATGGCCCACCTCAGTGCCGACGCCTACCTGTTGGACGCGTTCCAGTCGGGGCGTGACTTCCACGCCGAGATGGCGGCCCTGGTCTTTGGCGTAGCGTCGACGGAAGTTACCGCCGAGATGCGGGCCAAGATAAAGGCGATGAACTATGGCCTTGCCTACGGGCTCAGCGCCTACGGGCTATCGAATCAGCTGAAGATCAGCGTCACCGAGGCCCAGTACTTGCTGGATGAGTACTTCGCCCGGGTCGGGACGGTGCGCGAATACCTGGACAGTCTTGTCGCCGACGCCCGCACCCGGGGCTACACCGCCACCATGTTGGGGCGCCGCCGGTATCTGCCCGAGTTGAATTCCAGCGACCGCCGTCGCCGGGAAATAGCGGAGCGGGCCGCGCTGAACTCGCCGATTCAAGGGTCTGCCGCCGACATTGTGAAGCTGGCCATGTTGAAGGTCGACCAAGAGCTGCACAACCAGGGATGCCGCAGCCGCGTGCTGCTGCAGGTTCATGACGAGCTGCTGCTTGAGATCGCGCCGGGGGAGGAAACTGCCGTAGCCGAACTGGTCAGGCACGGCATGGAGGATGCGTTGCCTCTCAAACTGCCGCTAACCGTAGCAATGGCAGTGGGCGACAGCTGGTTCGCTGCCGCCCACTAATGCCGTAGTGATTGAGTTAGGTCACTCGGTTACTGGCTTGAAGTAGAAGAACACCCGGGACTTCCAAATCTCGCTGTCGCCTTCGAAATCGGTGCAAGTGATGGCGGTCAATAGCGGTTCACCCTCGAAGTCCACCATCACGTCCGAATCCGGATCGTAGTCAGTGACCGCGATCTTCTTCGCTTCCACGTACTCGTAGCAAGCCTTTTCGCCGTTCACACCGTAGACGTCGAGCCGGTCGCCTGGCTCGAGTTGTGATTCGCCATTAGTGAACATCTCGTTACCGAGCGCTTTGCCGGTGCGGTAGCTGTGAATCGAGAACACGGTCTTGCCCTTGTCGGAACCGGGGCGTGGACCCTGATTCCACCACGCAGCCGTGCGCGGCAAGTTCTTCGGCGGTGCTTCAATCGCGCCTTCATCGTTCACGCCGAGAGCCAATACCTCTTCGTCGGCGCCGAGCTTAGGGATAACGAACCGGGTTGGCACGAACCCTTCTGCATTGATCGGCTGGCAGCCTCCGTCGACCGGCGTCTCGGCTGCCTGGGTAGTGCTCGCGGGGGCGGCTGCAGTTGGCGTTGGCGAAGTAGCCACGGCGGGAGTTTTTGTGTCCTCGACGACAGGTGCCGTGGTGTTGTTGCCGCCAATGATCGCCCAGATCGCGGCGATAACTACGACAACAACTACGGCGATGCCGAGAAGGATCGGCAATAGCCGAGACTGTTTACGCCTCGGTTCGGCGGGTTTGTCTGTCGGCGACGAAGCGGGAGGAACAGTCCCTCCGGCAGCGGCTTCAGCAGGATCTACTTCGGGGGCAGTGGGATCACTCTCGTGTCCTGGTAAATCTGTCACCACTACACTCTAGACGCTAATGGGATGCAACCCAAACCATCTATTCTTGCCGTGTCTTATATTTTCTTGGCGCTGTTTCGGGCCTCGAACTGAATTGACCGGTAGATGATGGCATCGGTACGCTTGTAGGGCACTGTGGCTGCCCTCCTTCGGACCGAGCAAGGTGGGCGCGTCGGCAGACAAAGTCGCAGCGCATCCAGCATTAACACCCGAAAGCCCACTATATGACCTCCTCCTCTGAGGCGTCGTCGGTAACAGTCGACGACTACGGCAGTCCCGAAGAGTTTCTCGCTGCGGTTGACGCCACTATCAAATACTTCAAGGACGGCGACATCGTTTCCGGAACGGTCGTCAAAGTTGATCGAGACGAAGTCCTACTAGACATCGGTTACAAGACCGAAGGTGTCATCAGGCTTTGGTCCAACAGAAAGAGGACAAAGAGGGGCGGCTGATCCTTTCCAAGAAGCGCGCCCAGTACGAGCGTGCCTGGGGAGCGATCGAGAAGATCAAGAGCGAAGACGGCGTGGTTTCTGGCCAGGTCATCGAGGTCGTCAAGGGCGGCCTGATCGTGGATATCGGCCTGCGCGGCTTCCTGCCTGCATCGCTGGTGGAGATGCGTCGCGTACGCGACCTGCAGCCCTACATCGGCCAGGAGATCGAGGCCAAGATCATTGAGCTCGACAAGAACCGAAACAACGTGGTGCTGTCGCGTCGTGCCTGGCTGGAGCAAACCCAGTCCGAGGTGCGCCAGACCTTCCTGAACCAGCTCGCCAAGGGCCAGATCCGCAAGGGTGTGGTGTCGTCCATCGTCAACTTCGGTGCCTTCGTGGACCTGGGCGGCGTTGACGGCTTGGTACACGTCTCCGAGTTGAGCTGGAAGCACATCGATCACCCGAACGAGGTCGTCGAGGTCGGTACCCCGGTGACCGTCGAGGTGCTCGAAGTCGATCTCGACCGCGAGCGGGTCTCGCTGTCGTTGAAGGCGACCCAGGAAGATCCGTGGCAGACCTTTGCTCGCCTGCACCAGATCGGCCAGATCGTGCCCGGCAAGGTCACCAAACTGGTGCCGTTCGGCGCCTTCGTGCGCGTGGGTGAGGGCATCGAGGGCCTGGTGCATGTCTCCGAGCTCGCCGAACGCCACGTTGAGATCCCCGAGCAGGTTGTCGCCGTTGGTGACGACGCGATGGTCAAGGTCATCGACATTGATCTGGAACGCCGCCGCGTCTCGCTGTCGATCAAGCGCGCGAATGAGGGTGTGGATTCCGCAGCCGACGACTTCGATCCGTCGCTGTACGGCATGACCGCCAGCTACGACGAGCAAGGCAACTACATTTACCCCGAAGGCTTCGATCCTGACACTAACGAGTGGAAGGAAGGCTACGAGGAGCAGCGGGCCGCGTGGGAGCAGCAGTACGCTGACGGCTCGGTGGGAGGCCCACAAGAAGCAGGTCGCCGAAGCGGAGACCGCGGAGAAGGAAGCAGCAGTTGAGGCCGGGACTGGCTATTCTGCAGCTGCCGGGCCAACTGGCGAGGGCGACCTTGCTAGCGACGAGGCCCTCCAGGCCCTGCGCGACAAGCTCTCCGGCGGAGCCGACGAGTAGTACCTGCCAACAAGCACAACGGTCGGGGTGGAACCACGGTTCCGCCCCGACTTTTGTTGTTGGGGGCTCGCAGACCTACGATGCAGAAGAAATAACGGTAGAGGCGAGGTGCAGCGTGATCCGAGTTGGGCTCACCGGCGGCATAGCGGCCGGGAAATCCAATGTGGCCAACGAACTTGCTGCCCTTGGCGCAGTCGTGATTGATGCGGACGAGCTTGCCCGTCAGGCCGTGCAGCCCGGCACGCCTGGCCTGGCCGCCATCGTTGCCAGATTCGGAACCGAGATGCTGTTGCCGAATGGCAGCCTTGATCGGGCCGCGCTAGCCGACTTGGTATTCGCCGACCAGGACGCGCTGGCCGACCTCAATCGCATCGTGCATCCACTGGTGCGCTCGGCAGCCGAAAGGTGCGAGCTGGCTGCCCCGGCTGACTCAGTGATCGTTCACGACATACCGCTGCTCCTAGAGACTGGCCAGCAGCACAATTTCGACCTGGTGGTGGTAGTGGACGTGCCGGTAGCGGTCCAACTGGAACGGGTGCAGCGCCGCGACCAAGCTTCTGCAGCCGACGCCATGAGCCGGATCCAGGCCCAGGCCAGCAGGGCTGATCGGTTGGCCGTAGCCGATGCGGTGATTGACAGCTCTGGGAGTAAAGCTGCCACCCGTTGTCAGGTCGGCGAACTGTGGCGCTGGCTGCACGCCCCCGACGGACTCGCCGTGCTCCGGCAGGCTAAGCCCTGGCGCGCGAGACACTGCTGAGCCGCGCAGCTTATTTGGTGGCCTCGATCAGTTGCCGCAGCTCCCGCTTCAAGTCGGCAATCTCGTCGCGCAGCCTGGCCGCCACCTCGAAGTTCAGCGCGGCCGCTGCCTGGCGCATCTCGACGCTCAGGTTTTCGATGAGTTCGCGCAGCTCGGTAACCGACTGGCTGGCTGGCGAGTCAGCACCCCGGCCGCCGTCGGGCGAGCTGCGCAGCAAGGTGGTGGTGTCGGCTTCCTCGGAGTTAATGACGTCATTCAGATCCGAGATCTTCTTTCGCAGCGGCTGCGGATCAATGCCGTGCTCGGTGTTGTAGGCGACCTGCTTGGCCCGGCGCCGGTTGGTCTCGTCCACTGCGGCCGCCATCGACGGGGTGATCGAATCGGCGTACATGTGCACCTGGCCGTCGACGTTGCGGGCCGCCCGCCCGATGGTTTGGATCAGCGACCGCTCCGAGCGCAGGAAGCCCTCCTTGTCGGCGTCCAGGATCGCGACCAGCGACACCTCTGGCAGGTCCAGGCCCTCCCGCAGCAGGTTGATGCCCACCAACACGTCGTATTCGCCCAGCCGCAGCTCGCGCAGCAGCTCGATTCGGCGCAGCGTGTCCACCTCCGAATGCAGGTAGCGGGTGCGCACCCCGGACTCCAGCAGGTAGTCGGTCAGGTTCTCCGCCATCTTCTTGGTCAGGGTGGTCACCAACACCCGCTCGCCCCGCTCCGCGCGCAGCGAGATTTCGTGGCGCAGGTCGTCGATCTGCCCCTTGGTCGGCTTCAGGATGATCTCCGGGTCAACCAGGCCGGTGGGGCGAATGATCTGCTCGACCACGCCGTTCGCCCGCTCCAGTTCGTACGGCCCAGGCGTGGCAGACAGGTAGACGGTCTGGCCGACGCGCTCGGTGAACTCGTCAAAGCGCAGTGGCCGATTGTCCAGGGCGCTGGGCAGCCGAAAACCGTGCTCCACCAGGGTGCGTTTGCGGGAGGCGTCGCCCTCGTACATGCCGCCGATCTGTGGGATCGACACGTGGGACTCGTCGACGACCAGCAGGAAGTCCTCCGGGAAGTAGTCCAGCAGGCAGCTGGGGGCGCTGCCGGGGGCGCGGCCGTCGATGTGCCGCGAATAGTTCTCGATGCCGGAGCAGCTGCCAATCTGTTGCATCATCTCCAGGTCGTAGCTGGTGCGCTGCCGCAGCCGCTGTGCCTCCAGCAGCTTGTTGGCCGATTCCAGCTCGGCCAGCCGCTCGTCCAGTTCGGCCGTGATGTCGCGGATCGCGCGCTGCATTCGCTCGGTGCCAGCCGAATAGTGCGTGGCCGGGAAGATGTAGATTTCACTCTCCTCCCGCAATACCTCACCGGTGACCGGCTGCATCGTGTAGATCTGCTCGATCTCGTCGCCGAAGAACTCGACGCGGATCGCGTTGAGCTCGTACATCGGGAACACCTCCAGGGTGTCGCCGCGCACCCGGAAGGTACCCCTGGTGCCCGCCAGATCGTTGCGGACGTATTGGATATCGACCAGGCGGCGCAGCAGCTGGTCGCGGTCGTGCTCCTCGCCGACACGCAGGGTGAGCCGCCGCTGCAAGTACTCCTCGGGGGTGCCCAGGCCGTAGATAGCGGAAACCGTGGCTACCACGATGCAGTCGCGGCGGGTGAGCAGCGAACTGGTGGCGGAGTGCCGCAGCCGCTCGACCTCCTCGTTCAGCGAGGAGTCCTTCTCGATGTAGGTATCGGTCTGCGGGATGTAGGCCTCTGGCTGGTAGTAGTCGTAGTACGAGACGAAGTACTCCACCGCGTTGTGCGGAAACAGTTCGCGTAACTCGTTGGCGAACTGGGCCGCCAGGGTCTTGTTGGGCTGCATCACCAGAATCGGCCGCTGCACCCGCTCCGCCAGCCACGCCACCGTCGCGGTCTTACCGGTGCCGGTCGCGCCCAGCAGCACCACGTGCTCTTCGCCCGCAGCCAACCGGCGTTCCAGCTCTTCGATTGCCTGCGGCTGGTCGCCAGCGGGTTGGAAGGCCGACACGACCTGGAACGGGGCTACCGTTCGCTGGAGCTCTGCAAGGGGACGCATGTTCACACTCTAGGAGGTAGCACCGACAAGTCGATACTCAGCCGCCTGCCAGGGGCGTGGCGTCGGCTAGGGCGTCGTCTCCACTGTCACCTTGTTGCTTTGGCTGCCTCGGGCCAGCCAAAGCAACAGATCGGCGGACGGCCCGCGCAGCACGCGCCGCTGCGCACCTGGCGCGGCTTGGTAGTTGTACCCCTCGTCAGCTATTAGCGTCGTCGTCGGATCGGGCAACCGCCGACACTCTTGGGCCAGTAGCAAGTCGGCGAGATCTTGCTCCAGCTGCAGCCCGGTGGCCGCGGGATTGATATCGAAGGTGTGCAGCACGATCTCTCGCAGCCGCAGCAGCGGCAGCTCCTCGGCTGGCACCACCCAGTCGGGGCTAAGCAGCACTACCTGGTCTGGCACCAGCTCGTCCGTGAAGCGGTGCTGCAGCAGGCCAGCTGATTCGTCGAGCGCTACCTGCAGCTCAAGGCCGGCTGCCAACGCGCCGAGCTCAATCTCGAGTTGTCGGGTGCGCTTTGATGGGTAGAGCAACACCTCTATGCCGCGATCCAGGCCCTCGTAGGCGCGCAGCATCGCCTGCGCGTTGGCGATCAGGTGGGCCGCCACGTGCGAACGGGTCCACTGGGGCAACCGCGACGGCTCCGCCCAGTCGTGTTCGTCGAAACCGATGGTAAGGCCAAGCAATGTGTGCGTGTGTTCCGCCACAGCCTTGATCACCCGATCCCGATCGGACCCGGAAATCGCTGGCTTCGTCGGCATGCCACTAACCCTAACAACAAACCGGTGGTTGCGAAGTTCGTTTCGTCACAGCCGCCCAGTAACATGTGCCGGGTGATGGATCGGCTGATAGTGCGCGGGGCGCGAGTCCACAACCTCGACAACGTGTCGCTGGACCTGCCCCGGGACGCGCTGATCGTTTTCACTGGGCTGAGTGGTTCTGGCAAGTCGTCGTTGGCGTTCGACACCATCTTCGCCGAGGGGCAGCGCCGCTACGTGGAGTCGCTATCGGCGTACGCCAGGCAGTTCCTGGGGCAGCTCGAAAAGCCCGATGTCGACTTCATCGAAGGGCTCTCGCCAGCGGTATCCATCGACCAGAAGTCGACCAGCCGAAACCCCCGCTCTACGGTCGGCACCATCACCGAGATTTATGACTATCTTCGGCTGCTGTACGCCCGGATCGGGCAGCCGCACTGCGTCGAGTGCGGCGAGGAAGTGGGCAGGCAATCCCCACAACAGATCGTCGATCGACTACTGGAACTGCCGGAGAAGACCCGGTTCCAGATCATGGCCCCGGTCGTGCGGGGCCGCAAAGGCGAGTTCGTTGAACTGTTCCGACAGCTGGTCACCGATGGCTACAGCCGAGTCCGGGTGGACGGCCAGCTGCATCAGCTAACCGACCCGCCGAGCCTGGACAAGAAACGCAAGCATGACGTGGACGTGGTGGTCGACCGGGTGGCCATAAAGCCCTCGGTTCGGCAACGGCTGACCGAGTCAATCGAGACGGCGCTGTCGCTGGCCGGCGGCGTGGTCACCATCGATTTCGTGGATGAGCAGGAGGGCACGCCGCAGCGGGAGCGCCGGTTCTCCGAGCAGCTCGCCTGCCCGAACGGCCACGACTTGGAGATCGACGAGTTGGAGCCGCGACAGTTCTCGTTCAATGGGCCGTGGGGAGCCTGCCAGGAGTGTTCCGGGCTGGGCACCACGCTGGAAGTGGATCCCGAGTTTGTGGTTCCCGACGAGTCACTGTCGCTGGCCGACGGGGCGATCGCGCCCTGGGCGTCGGCCCACCTGCGCCGCCACTTCGATCATGTGTTGACTTCGCTTGCTGATAAGCACGGCTTCAGCATGGAAACCCCCTGGACAGAGCTAGCGCTGGATCACCAAGCCCTGCTGCTGCACGGCGACGCCGGGGCGGTGGTCGTGCGCTATCGCAACCGGTTCGGCCGCACCCGCAGCTTCAGCCAGCGGTTCGAGGGCGTAATCCCGTTCGTCAAGCGGCGGCACGCGGAGGCCGAGACCGATTCCGCCCGCGAGCGCTGGGGCGGCTACATGCGCGAAACTGACTGTGCGGCCTGCCACGGGGCGCGGCTGAAACCGGCCTCGCTGGCGGTCACCATCGGCGGCCGCAACATCGCCGAGATCGGTCAGCTGTCCATCGCCGAGCTGGCCAGCTTCCTCGAGCAGCTCACGCTCACCCAGCGCCAGGCAACCATTGCCAAACGGGTGCTCAAGGAGGTGCGCGAGCGGCTGCGGTTCCTGCTGGACGTCGGCTTGGACTACCTGACGCTGGCCCGGTCGGCGGGCTCGCTCTCTGGCGGTGAGGCCCAGCGGATCCGGCTAGCCACCCAGATCGGCTCCGGTCTGGTCGGGGTGCTGTACGTGCTGGACGAACCCAGCATCGGCCTGCACCAGCGCGACAATCAGCGCCTGATCCGCACGCTGCACCGGCTGCGCGACATGGGCAACACGCTGATCGTCGTCGAGCACGACGAGGACACGGTGCGTTCCGCCGACTGGGTGGTCGACATTGGCCCCGGCGCGGGAGAGCACGGCGGCCGGGTGGTCGTCTCGGGTCCGGTTTCGGAACTGCTGGCCAGCCAGGAATCGGTGACCGGCGACTATCTATCCGGGCGGCGGCAGATCGAGACCCCGACGAGCAGGCGAGCGGGCAACGGCGAGCAGATCAAGGTGCTCGGGGCGCGAGAAAACAACCTGGCCGACGTCGACGTGGCGTTCCCGCTGGGCAAGCTGATCGCCGTGACCGGGGTCAGCGGGTCGGGCAAGTCGTCGCTGGTGAACTCGATCTTGTACACCGCCGCGGCCCGGCAGATCTACGGCGCCAAGGCCGTGCCCGGCAAGCACCGGGCGTTGCGAGGCCTGGAGCACATCGACAAGGTGATCGCGGTGGACCAGTCGCCGATCGGGCGCACCCCGCGCTCCAACCCGGCCACCTACACCGGCGTCTTCGACAAGATTCGGGCGCTGTTCGCCCAGACCCCGGAGGCCAAGGTTCGCGGCTACTTGCCAGGCCGGTTCTCGTTCAACGTCAAGGGCGGGCGCTGCGACAACTGCACCGGCGACGGCACCATCAAGATCGAGATGAACTTCCTGCCCGACGTGTACGTGCCGTGCGAAGTGTGCCATGGCGCCCGCTACAACCGGGAGACCCTAGAGGTGCACTACAAGGGCAAGACCATCTCGGACGTGCTCAACCTGCCCATCAGCGACGCCGCCGAGTTCTTCGAGTCGATTCCCAAAATCGCCCGGCACCTAAACACCCTGAACGAAGTCGGCCTCGGCTACGTGCGACTGGGGCAGGCCGCCACCACGCTGTCCGGGGGCGAGGCCCAGCGGGTCAAGCTGGCAGCCGAGCTGCAGAAACGCTCCACTGGCCGCACCCTGTACGTACTGGACGAGCCCACCACGGGCCTGCACTTCGAGGACATCCGCAAGTTGCTGCAGGTGCTGCACCGGCTGGTGGACGGCGGCAACACGGTCGTGGTGATCGAACACAACCTGGACGTGATCAAGGCCGCAGACTGGATCATAGACATGGGCCCGGGCGGCGGCAGCCACGGCGGTCAGTTGGTGGCCGAGGGCACCCCGGAGCAGGTGGCCGCTTCGCCCACCTCAGTCACCGGTGAGTTCCTCCGGCCGATGCTCGGTGGTGGGCCAGGGCCGCTTGAAGCGGTTGGCTAGCAGCCGGGTGGCGATGAACACGACCAGCGCAAGGCCGAGCCACAAGAAGGCCGGGTGAATCACGTCGCGGTAGCCGTTGACGACGATCGGGATCTCGCCTTCCCGATAGGCCACCACGCCGTCATTGTTGGGCTGGCACGTCACCCGCAGCTGCATCGGTTCAGCCACTTCGAAGCGCGAGCCGATGACCGGGGTCTGGCCGTCGAAAGCGAACGGGCGTTGCGGCAGCACCTCGCCATCGAGGGTGACTACCTCGCAGTCCGGGGCCTGGTCGCTGAAGTCGGTTAGCACGTAGCCGCCAGCCAGATCGATCGTCACCGATGCGCTGGCGCCCGGAATGTACTGCTGCACCTTGAACCCGGGATGCATCATTTCGTTGACCGAGCCCAGGAAGGAGGCTAGGCCAGGCAGCGCCAACACCACCACCAGGGCCATTCCGATGGTCTCGATAATCCTGGAGGCACGAGTGGAACTGTGGTACCTCATGTCCCAAGTTTAGGCGATTGCTTGCTCGGGCCAGGGCGAGAATGTGACCTCGCCGATGCTGCGCGGTTGCGAAGCCGGGCCTATGATCTCAGGCATGGCCGATCCGTCCAGCTACCGACCGAAGTGGATCCCCGCCGATCCCGGGGTCTACCGCTTCTTCGACGCGTTCGGCAACGTGCTCTACGTGGGCAAGGCCAAGAACCTGCGCTCGCGGCTGAACTCCTACTTCGCCGATCCGGATTCGCTGCACTTTCGTACCCAGACGATGGTGCGCACCGCGGCCCGGGTCGACTGGACCGTCGTCGCCAACGAGTTGGAGGCGCTGCAGCTGGAGTACACCTGGATCCAGCAGTTCGATCCCCGGTTCAACGTCAAATACCGCGACGACAAGTCCTACCCGTGGCTGGCAGTCACCTGGTCCGACGAGGTGCCCCGGGTCTACGTCGGCCGGGGCGCTAAACGCAAGGGCAGCCGCTACTTCGGCCCGTACGGGCAGGCCTGGGCGATCCGCGACACTCTCGACCTGCTGCTGCGAGTGTTCCCGATGCGCTCCTGCACCGACGGGGTGTTCAAGTCCGCGCAGCGCTCCGGGCGGCCGTGCCTGTTGGGCGACATTGGCAAGTGCGCCGCCCCCTGCGTCGGCCGGGTGAGCGCCGAGGAACACCGGCAGATCGTGGCTGACTTCTGCTCGTTCCTGGCGGGCAACCATGGCCGGGTGCTGAGCGATGTTGAGCACGACATGCTGGCCGCCTCGGCCAACCTGGAGTTTGAACGGGCGGCGGTGTTGCGCGATTCGCTGGACGCGCTGCGGCGCGTGGTGGAGCGGCAGGCGGTAGTGCTGGCCGAGGACACCAACGCCGACATCGTGGGCGTCGCGGACGACGGGATGCAGGTGGCGGTGCAGATCTTCCACCTGCGCGGCGGCCGAATCCTGGGGGAGCGCGGCTGGGTGGCCGACCGCCCCGACGACCGCAGCCTAGGCGAGCTGCTGGAGAGCTTCCTGCTGCAGACCTATCATCATGGCGGGGTAGCGGTGCCGCCGCTGCTGCTCACTCCCGTCGATCTCGATGCTGCGCTGGCCGAGGCACTAAGCGAGGTGCGCGGCGGCCGGGTCAAGGTACGGGTGCCGCTGCGCGGCAAGAAGCGGCAGTTGCTGGAGACGGTGACGCAGAACGCGCAGCAGACGCTGGAGCGGCACCAGTTGCGGCGGGCCACTGATCTGGCGGTGCGCAACGCGGCGCTCGACGAGTTGGCGGTGACGCTGGGGCTGCCCGCGGCCCCGCTGCGCATTGAGTGCTACGACATTTCCCACACCCAGGGCCAGGAGGTCGTGGGTTCGATGGTGGTGTTCGAGGACGCGCTGGCCAAGAAGTCGGACTATCGGCGGTTCATCATCAAGAGCTTCGAGGGCTCCAACGACGTGGCGGCCATGGTCGAGGTGTTGCGTCGGCGGCTGGGACGGCTGCTGGACGAGCGGGGCGACGGCGAGGCCGGGCCGCTGCTGGTCGATCCCACCACGGGCGCACCTCGCCGATTCGCCTACGCGCCAGCGCTGATCGTGGTGGACGGCGGCCAGCCGCAGGTTAACGCCGCCGCGCAGGTGCTGATCGAACTGGGACTGGCCGAGGAGATCGCGTTATGCGGGCTGGCCAAGCGCATGGAGGAAATCTGGCTGCCGGGCCAGGAGTACCCGCTGGTGCTGTCGCGCTCCGCCGAGGCGCTGTACCTGCTGCAGCGGCTACGCGACGAGGCGCACCGATTCGCCATCAGCCACCACAGATCGCGGCGCGGCAAGGCGGCGCTAGCCTCGGTGCTCGACGACGTACCGGGGATGGGGGAACTGCGGCGCAAGGCCCTGCTGACCTACTTCGGTAGCCTCAAGAAGCTGCGTGCGGCCTCGGTGGCCGAGATCGCTGAGGTTCCGGGCTTCGGGCCCCAGTTGGCAACCGCGGTCCATGCGGCAGTCAGCGAGTCCGCTGGGGAGGCGATCAATCTGACCACCGGCGAGGTGCTAAGCTCTTGAACGCTGTTCAAGAGCCGGGGTCTGCCCGGCGCGCCGGAAAGGACCCAGCTGTGTCTGAAATCGCTGCCAAGCCACGCGGCCTCGAAGCTGCCGATCTCGCCTACGTTGCCGTGTTTGCGGCCCTGCTGGCGGCGCTGTCACCGCTAGCGCCAATCCCGCTTGGCCCGGTTCCGGTCTCGCTGCAAACCCTGATCATCGCCATCACCGGGCTGTGCCTCGGCCCGCTACGGGCGTTCCTGGCGGTCGGGCTCTACGTTGTGCTCGGCGCGGCCGGGTTGCCGGTCTTTGCCAACGGCGCCGCCGGGCTAGCCCCCATCCTGGGCCCCACCGGCGGCTACATCCTGTCCTTCCCGCTCGCTGCGCTAGTCACTGGGTTTGTCGCGCGCTGGGCGCTGCGTAACGGGCTAACCAAGTACACCGGGCTGTGGTTTTTCGGCGGTCTGCTCGTATCGCGTTACCTAGTCATCTTTCCGTTGGGCGTCGCTGGATTGATGCGCGCGCTGGGGATGTCGCTGGGCGAGGCAGTAGCAATTGACGCCGCCTTCTGGTTGATCGACCTGGCCAAGTCGGTCGTGGCGACGCTGCTGGCACTTGCGGTGCACCGGGCATTCCCTAGACTGATGCGACGATGATCGAACTGCGAAACCTCTCCTACACGGTGCCGGCCACCGAGACCTCGGCCGAAGCCCTGTCGCTGGTAGCGGAGGTTTCGCTCGATCTCAGCGAGCCGCGCATCTGCCTCATAGGGGCAAATGGCTCCGGCAAGTCCACCCTACTGCGGCTGATCGCGGGGCTGCGGCAACCCACCACCGGTGCCGCCCTAGTGGCGGGATATGACACGGTGCGCCAGGCCCGGGAGGTGCGCTCCCGGCTCGGCTTCATCTTCACCGACCCGCTAGCCCAACTCGTGATGCCAACCCCTCTGGAGGATGTCGAGTTGAGTCTGCGGCGGCTGGAACGCAACCGCAGCATCCGGCGGCAGCAGGCGATGGAACTGCTGGCTGAGCGTGGGCTAGGCCACCTAGCTCACCGCAGTATCTACGACATCTCCGGCGGGGAGCGGCAGTTGGTGGCGCTAGCTAGCGTGCTAGCCGTTAAACCGGAGGTGATTGTCGCCGACGAACCAACCACGCTGCTCGACCTGCGCAACACCCAACAGCTCCGCGCCACCTTCGCAGACTTGCCGCAGCAAATAATCTACTCGACCCACAACCTGGACTTCGCCACCGACGCCGACCGGGTGCTCGTCATCGATCATGGCCGCATCGTCGCCGATGACACCCCGGCGGTTGCGGTGGCGGCCTACCAAGCCCTCATGGCCGAGGGGCAATGATGTCGCACACGAGCGTCTTCGGGGCTTTCGTGCCCGGCGACGGCTGGCTGTTTCGGCTCGGGGTGGGGTGGAAGTACCTAATCGTTCTGGTGGTGACGCTGCCGCCGCTGGTAGTGCGGCACTGGGCGCTGACCGTGCTCGCGCTGGTCGTGGTGTTGCTGCTGCTGCGTCTCGGCGGGGTAGCGCTGGCACGGGCCCTGAACTTCGGCGTCGCCCTGTGGGGGCTGCTGGTGATCCTGACGGCCTATCACCTGATCGTGCTAAACCCGGCTGCTGCCGTGACCCATCCGGGCAATCTGCTGATCGCGGTGCTCGCCTCCCGGCTGCTGACCCTGACCACCCCGATACCCGAGCTGTTGGACGCGCTAACCCGCTTCTTGCGGCCGCTGCGTCACGTCGGAGTCGACCCGGAGCGATTCGGCCTGGTCGTCGCGCTGGTGTTGCGTTCCATCCCGTTCTTGGCCGGGGCGGCGGGAGACGCACAGGAGGCTGCCCAAGCGCGCGGCATCGGGCGCAATCCCGCATTATTGCTGGTGCCGGTGCTGCTCAGCGCAGTTTCCTATGCCCAAAGAACAGCAGAAGCGTTAACTGCTCGCGGTCTTGGGGACTCAAAACCACTAACCTAGCGGTATGGCAAAGCCAGAACCTGATCGCGAAGTCGTAATTATCACCGGACTGTCCGGGGCTGGGCGGCGCACCGCCGCCCACGCGTTGGAGGATCTGGGCTGGTACGTGGTGGATAACTTGCCCCACGACCTGATCCCGCGGCTGAGCGACCGGCTGCTGGTTTCGCAAATCGTCCGAGTTGGGGTCGTGGTCGATGTGCGGTCCCGGCAGCACTTCGAGATGCTGCCAGAAACGATCGAGGCGCTACAAAGCCGTGGCGTTCGGGTCACGGTTATGTATCTGGAGGCCACAGACGAAATCATCGTCCGACGGCAGGAATCGACCAGGCGCCCGCTGCCACTGCAGGGCGATGATCGGCTCACCGAGGGAATCGTCCGGGAACGGCGCGCGCTCGCCAATATCCGGGCTGCCGCCGACATTGTGATCGACACCTCCAACATCAGCGCCCGCCAATTGGGGCAGCGCATCGCCAATCATTTCGCAGACGAGTTGGGCAATAGGTTCCGGATCGCGCTCATCTCATTTGGGTTCAAACACGGGTTGCCGATGGATGCCGACATGGTTTTCGACGTGCGGTTCCTGCCCAACCCATATTGGGTGCCGGATCTGCGGGCCAAGACGGGGCTATCTGCCGACGTCGCCGATTTCGTGCTGCGGCAAAGTGGGGTAGATGCGTTTTTAGAGCACAGCGTCCAACTGCTGCAGACGGCTTCGCCTGGCTATCAGCGAGAAGGCAAACTGCAAGCGACGGTTGCCATCGGCTGCACTGGCGGCAAGCACCGCTCGACGGCGCTCGGCGAAGAGCTGGCGAGCCGGTTGCACGACCTCGGCTACGCTGCGACCATCCTGCATCGCGACATCGGAAAGGAATGAATGGTGGCTGCGTCTCAACCTAAAGTGGTTGCCTTCGGCGGCGGGCACGGCCTGGCGGCGTCCCTATCGGCGTTGCGCCGGATCACTACCGAACTGACCGCCGTGGTCACGGTCGCCGACGACGGTGGCTCGTCTGGTCGGCTGCGCGAAGAGTTCGATTGTCTGCCGCCCGGGGACCTGCGCATGGCGCTGGCGGCGCTGTGCGGCGACGACGCCGACGGCCGGGCGTGGGCTAGCGTGCTGCAGTCTAGGTTCCGCGGGACCGGCCCACTTGGCGGCCACGCGATCGGCAATCTGCTGATCGCCGGGCTGTGGCAGCAGTACGACGATCCGGTCGCGGGCCTAGCGATGGTGGGCAAGCTGCTCAACACCAGGGGGCGGGTGCTGCCCATGTCGTCGGTGCCACTCGGCATAGCTGCTGATGTGGTCGGCCTAGATCCGGATGCGCCAGATGAGATCCACACCCTGCTAGGGCAGGCGGCCGTGGCAACAACCCGCTCCGTTGTGCAATCGGTGCGGCTGATCCCGGATAGCCCACCGGCCCACCCGGAAACGCTGGCGGCCGTGGCGCAGGCGGACGCCCTGGTGCTGGGCCCTGGCTCCTGGTTTACCTCTGTCATCCCGCACCTGCTAGTACCGAAACTGGCCGAGGCCATCCTGACGAGCAAAGCGCGGCGAATATTGGTGCTGAATGTGACGGCCGCGGCTGAGACCGATGGTTTCTCCCCGTCGCAGCAGTTGGAGGCGCTGGCCGAACATGCGCCGCTGCTTCGGCTTGATACCGTGCTGGCCCCAGCAGGTTTCGCGGCCAAAGATCCGCACCTTAGCGCGTTCGCAGCATCGTTGGGAGCCGAGTTGGTTTCCCATGATGTTGCTGCCGCCGACGGCTCGCCCCGCCACGATTCTGCCCGGTTTGCCCAAGCCCTTTCCGAAGTTCTCGGTTCCTAGAGCCCCTAATCGTGACAGGATGAGCACATGGCCCTGACCCAAAAGGTTAAATCTGAACTCGCTGGCGTGGCGGTGGCGACACCGAACGCCCGTCGAGCCGAGATGATCGGCATGATCCGGTTTGGCGGCGGGTTGCATCTGGTAGCTGGGCGCATCGTCGTCGAAGCTGAGTTCGAGATCGCCGCGGCAGCGCGACGGCTGCGCACTTTCATCCGCGATCTCTACGGCTTGGACAGCGAGGTAATGGTCATCAACTCTTCTGGTCCCCGGCGGGCGACCCGCTATGCCGTGCGGATCGTGCGTGATGGCGAGGCGCTGGCTCGGTTGGCGGGACTAGTCGACCAGCAGCGACGCCCGGTGCGGGGCCTGCCAGCCGTCGTGGTGGGGGGCTCGGTGGCCGACTCAGTCGCGGTCTGGCGCGGCGCGTTTCTGGCGCGAGGGTGCCTTACCGAGCCGGGCCGATCCATGACGCTGGAAGTCACCGCCCCGGGATCCGAGGCTGCCCTGGCCTTGGTGGGCGCGGCGCGACGGTTGGGGATTTCGGCGAAATCCCGGGAGGGCCGCGGTTTTCAGCGGGTCATCATCCGCGACGGTGAGGCGATCGCGGAACTGCTCACCCGGATGGGGGCGCAAGAGACCCGGCTCTATTGGGAAGAGCGACGGCTGCGCAGAGAGGTGCGGGCTCAGGCGAATCGGCTCGCCAACTTTGACGATGCTAACCTGCGCCGTTCGGCCCGGGCCGCGGTCACCGCCAGCGCCCGGGTGGAGCACGGGCTGAAGATCCTTGGTGACGACGTGCCGGAGCACCTGCTCTCGGCCGGTCGGCTGCGACTGGAGCATCGGCAGGCGAGCCTGGAGGAGCTGGGCAGGCTGCACGAGCCGCCACTGACCAAGGACGCGATAGCGGGCCGCATCCGCCGATTGCTGGCGACCGCCGACAAGGTGGCACTGCAGCAGGGCCTGCCCACCACTCAGGTGGCCGTGCCAGCGGACTACGAAGAAGCCGACTGATTGTTGTTTGGGGGGCAAACTGCGGTCAGCTGCCGGGGGGATAGACTATGGATGTCCATCCGCGTTCGCGGCGGTTCGCTGCGGGCGCCTTAACCTCTCGAAGAGGAGCACACCGAATGACCGTCAAGGTTGGAATCAATGGCTTTGGCCGCATTGGCCGTAACTACTTCCGCGCGATCGTCGCGGCAGGCGCAGATGTTGAGGTCGTTGCCGTCAACGATCTGACCGACAACAAGACGCTCGCCCACCTGCTTAAGTACGACTCGATTCTCGGCCGTCTCGACGCCGAAGTCACCTATGACGACGACGCTATCTACGTCGACGGCAAGGAAATCAAGGCTTTCGCCGAGCGCGATCCCGCGAAGCTGGCCTGGGGCGACCTAGGCGTCGACATCGTCGTAGAGTCCACCGGATTCTTTACCGACGCTAACGCCGCCAAGGCACACATCGCCGCTGGCGCCAAGAAGGTGCTGATCTCGGCCCCGGCGAAGAACGAGGACATCACTATTGTGATGGGTGTCAACGACGATCTGTATGACCCCGCTCAGCACCATGTCATCTCCAACGCCTCCTGCACCACGAACTGCCTGGCGCCGATGGCCAAGGCCCTGAACGATGCGATCGGCATCGAGCGTGGCCTGATGACCACCATCCATGCCTACACCCAGGATCAGAACCTGCAGGATGGCCCGCACAAGGATCTGCGTCGCGCCCGCGCCGCCGCCCTGAACATGGTGCCCACCACCACCGGTGCCGCCCGCGCCGTCGCCCTCGTGCTGCCTGAACTGAAGGGCAAGCTGGACGGCTTCGCGATGCGGGTGCCCACACCGACCGGTTCCGCCACCGACCTGACCTTCGAGGCCTCGCGTGAGACCACCGTCGAAGAGGTTAACGCCGCAGTGAAGGCTGCCGCGGCGGGCGCGATGGCCGGGAAACTGGTGTACACCGACGAGCCGATCGTCAGCAAGGACATCGAGACCGATCCGGCCTCTTGTGTCTTCGACGGCCAGCTGACCCGCGTGATGGGCAGCACTGTCAAGGTCGTCGGCTGGTACGACAACGAGTGGGGCTACTCGAACCGCCTAGTCGACCTCACTGTGTTGGTCGGCTCGAAGCTCTGAGTTAGCGAATCCGAAGGGAAGGCCTAGTAGTGAAGTCAATTGACGACCTCAACGATCTAGCTGGCAAGCGGGTATTGATCCGCTGCGATTTCAACGTGCCGCTGGCTGGCGACGTGATTACCGATGATGGCCGGATCCGGGCCGCGCTGCCGACGCTGCGCAAGCTGGTCGACGGCGGGGCCAAAGTGGTCGCCATGGCTCACCTAGGCCGCCCCAAGGGGCAGGTGAATCCCGCGTTTTCGCTGGCTCCGGTAGCCAAGCGCCTGGCTGAACTGCTCGGCGCCAAGGTGACGCTGGCTGGCGACGTCGTGGGCGATTCAGCTCGTGAGGCGGTCGCAGGGATGGCCGCTGGCGAAGTGGTGTTGCTGGAGAACGTCCGGTTTGAGCCGGGCGAAACGTCCAAGGATGAGGCGGAGCGGGCCGCACTGGCCAAGAGCTACGCTGAGTTCGGCGATGTGTTCGTCTCCGATGGCTTCGGGGTGGTGCACCGCAAGCAGGCCTCGGTCTACGAGGTGGCCAAGCTGTTGCCCAGCTATGCGGGCTATCTGGTGGCCAAGGAAGTCGACGTGCTGCGTCGCCTCACCAACTCGCCCGAGCGGCCGTTCGTGGTGGTGCTTGGCGGCGCTAAGGTGGCTGACAAGCTGTCGGTCATCGACAACCTGCTCAAGGTGGCCGACACTCTGGTCATTGGCGGCGGCATGGCCTACACGTTCCTTGCCGCACAGGGCATGGCCGTTGGCAACTCGTTGCTCGACGAGGACAGCATCGAGGCCTGCCGAGGCTACTTGGCTCAGGCCAAACAGGCTGGCAAGACGCTGTTGCTGCCGGTCGATGTCCGGGTCACCGAGGGCTTCGATTTCGCCGCCCGCAGTTTCGTCGGGCCGGTCGAGGTCGTAGCCGCGGACGCGATTCCAGCCGACAAGGAAGGGCTAGACATCGGCCCGGCGTCGCAGGAACTATTCGCTGCGACCATCAAGCAGGCCAAGACCGTGTTCTGGAATGGGCCGATGGGCGTATTCGAGATCGCTGAGTTCGCCCAGGGCACTGCGGCCATCGCAGCTGCCCTGACACAGTGCGACGGGCTGAGTGTTGTTGGTGGCGGTGACTCGGCGGCTGCCGTGCGCACCCTAGGCCACACCGACACCGAGTTCGGCCACATCTCCACCGGCGGTGGCGCCTCGCTGGAGTTCCTTGAAGGCAAGGATCTCCCCGGTATCCAGGTAATCGAAGAAGGAGCACACTAATGTCTCGCACCCCCATCATGGCCGGCAACTGGAAGATGAACCTCAACCACGTTGAGGCCACTGGCCTGGTCCAGAAGCTGGCGTGGACACTGGCCGATCGGGAATACGACGGCAGCAAGTCTGAATGCGTGATCATCCCACCGTTCACGGATCTGCGTACCGTGCAGACCCTGATTGACGGTGAACGGATGCCGTTCAAGCTGGGTGCGCAGAACGTCTCCGAGCACGATTCCGGTGCCTACACCGGTGAGGTCAGTGCTGACATGCTGGCCAAGCTGATGGTCGCCTACGTGGTGGTCGGCCACTCCGAGCGTCGCGAATACTACGGTGACACCGACGAATTGGTGAACCTGAAGGCCAAGAAGGTGCTGGCGGCGGGCATGACCCCGATCATCTGCGTCGGCGAGGGCCTAGACATTCGCAAGGAAGGCCGTCACGTCGAATACACGCTGGCCCAGGTGCGCGGCGCCCTCGACGGCCTGAGCGCCGAGCAGGTCGCTGGCCTGGTAATCGCCTACGAGCCGGTGTGGGCCATCGGTACCGGCGAAGTCGCCACCCCGGACGACGCCCAGGAAGTCTGCGCTGCCATCCGCGGCGAGGTCGGGGCGCTGTACGACGAGCAGACCGCGGCGAGCGTGCGGATCCAGTACGGCGGCTCGGTCAAGGCTGGCAACGTGGCACAGATCATGGCTCAGCCCGATGTGGACGGTGCCTTGGTCGGCGGAGCCAGCCTGCAGGCGGAGGACTTCGCGGCCATCGTGCGGTTCTACGACTTGGCTCGATAACCAAACCCACAGTCGAGGCGGTCCCAAGCGGCCGCCTCGACTGTTTTTCTGGGCCCGATGTGGGGGTTTTTGGCAGATTCGGCTACACTCGACGGCGTGATTGTCCCCCTTATGACGTGGCCCATCGCGACGCTATCCGGCATCGTGATCTTTCTCAGCATCCTGCTCGCCGCCAGTATTTTGCTAAACAGCGGCCGCGGCGGTGGAATGACGGACCTGTTTGGTGGCGGCATGTCCAACTCGATGGGCGGCGTCTCATCGGCCGAACGGCGCATGGATCGCATCACGGTCGTCCTGACTTCGGTTTGGGCACTCACCATCGTGGCCCTGCTGGTGCTCTACCGGCTCGGCGTATAGCCCGGTCGTCGGATCGTAGGCAGGTATTGGAGGAATAGATAGTGGCAGGTGGCAACGCCATCCGAGGTAGCCGAATTGGTGCTGGCCCCATGGGGGAGGCCGAACGGGGAGACGCGGCGCCCAGGCTTCGAGTGTCTTTCTTTTGTGCCTCAGGACACGAAACCAGGCCAGCTTTCGCAATGGATGCGCCGATCCCCGAATCGTGGGATTGTCCGCGCTGCGGCTTGCCAGCCAATACTGATCAGCAGAATCCGCCGCCCCCGCCAAAGACGATTCCTTACAAGACCCACCTGGCCTACGTGAAGGAACGCCGCAGCGACGACGAGGCGGAGCAAATCCTGTCCGAAGCCCTGACGCAGCTGCGGGAGCGCCGCGCGGCAGGCGAGATTATCTATTAACTACAGCTCACAGCTGAAGGACGCTGGCAACTCGGCCGCCGCATCTTCGTCAATGAAGTAGTACGTGGCGAGTTGCCCATGAATATACGACGGCGGCAGGTTGGGATCGTATTGCAGCAGCCGTGCCATCGCATTGGCCTTTGCTTTTCCAGTGGTGATGAACCACACCTGTTCCGAACGGTTTAGCTGACCGATGGTTAGCGTGATGCGCTCGGGCGGTTCTTTAGGGGCGTCGACGACCCCGATCACCTTTCGGTTGGTGGCAGCAAAGCTCGGATGATCCGGGAAAATCGAGCCGGTGTGCCCGTCTTCGCCAAGCCCCAGCAGCGTGATGTCGAACACGACATCTTGCAGTTCCTCGGCGTACTCCTCCGCACTTTCGTCAGAGTCTTTGCGGCCATCGCGTGCTGCCATCATGTGAATATTGGCTGGATCTAGCGGGATCGTCCTAGCCAAGCGACTTAGCGCCTGCATCGAGTTACGCAGCGGATCGGTGGTTGGCACAAATCGCTCGTCGCCCCACCACAGCCGAAGCTTGCTGGGCGCCAGATCGGAGTCGGGAGCCAGCTCAGCGAGCCGCTCGTAGACCAAGTTGGCCGTCCTGCCGCCGGTTAGGCATAGGTTGACGCTGCCACGTTGCTGCAATTCGACGATCTGGTCCAGGAGCCGCTTCGCGACGCTATGAGCGAGAGTAGTTGGATCGGGAAACCGGACGACGCGGCTGATCATCATTGCCCTCCATCAATCAGGTGCTGCAATGTCTTAGCGTAGATCTCATCTGGGTCCAGATGTGCCAATTCTTCGGTCATTAGTTCGCTGAACGTGCGTTGTTTCAACGCCCAGGAACGCTGCGGATGCCCAGGCACATCGAAGGTGACGGCGTTACCGTCGGGTGACTTGACCACGGCGATCTGGCCTGCCGCACTGTCCAAGTGCACGCTGCTTAGCCCCGCGATCGGACCAACCGCACGAGTTATCGGCACCTGTAGCTGGTGGCTGAGCCAACTGGTGAGCAACACCGCCGAGCTATTTGCCGCGCCCGCCGTCACTCGGCCCGAGATGATCGGTGCCGCTACCTGATCCAGGGCTGAGGCCAGCAGGGTACGCAGCCGAGTCAGGCCGGTCCAGGACAGGTCGGTGTCGCCGGGTGCGTAGTTTGCAGCCAGGTAGCGCAACGCGGCCGGATCGTGGGTCACGTTGGTGATGCGGCGATCCGCGAGGCTGCCGATGGGGTCGGCGCTGGGGTGATGCGGGGCATTCCCCGGCCACCACACGGCGGTAGGGGAGTCTGGTAGCAGCAGCGGCAGCACTACGGATTGGGCGTGCGCTACGAAGGAGCCAGCCAGCCGGAGAGTGATCAGATCGCCCGCGATGCCCTCGCCGATATGGATGTCGGCATTCAACTGATCTGGGCCATCGGCGGCCATGGGGCAGAGCAGGATCACCCGCGACGGATGGGTCGAAGCGGCTTCGCGGGCGACCTTTCGCGCATGGCTCAGCGAGGCATCCTGCGAGACCACGATCAGCGTCAGCACCAAGCCGGTGGCTGGGCCGATGGTTCGGCGGGCGCGCACCAACTGGCTGTGGATTTCGCGGGTCGAAGTGTCGGTGAGGTTGATAATCATGCTGTCCACCTATGGCCGCCGCCAGGCGAAACCGTCTCGGCGCAGCAGCTCGTCTCCGCTTGGTGGCCCCCAGGTGCCGCTGGCGTAGGGCTCCGGTTGCCCGGGCAGACTGGCCCAATAGTCTAAAACCGGATCCAGGATGCGCCAGCTCAACTCGACCTCCTCCTGTCGTGGGAACAGCGGCGGTTCACCCAGCAAGACATCCAAGATCAGCCGCTCGTAAGCCTCCGGGGAAGACTCGGTGAAGGAACCGCCGTAGGCGAAGTCCATCGACACTTCCCGGATGTCCATTTCGGTGCCCGGCACCTTCGCCCCGAACCGCAGCGTGATGCCGTCATCGGGCTGAATCCGCAGCACCAACGCATTGGTGCCCAGGCGGCTGGTGTGCCCCCGGGAGAACGGCAGATGCGGCGCTGGCTTGAACGACAGCGCCACCTCGGTCACCCGGCGGGGCATCCGCTTTGCGGCCCGCAAATAAAACGGCACACCAGCCCAGCGGCGGTTGGCGATATCCACGCGAATCGCGGCATAGGTTTCGGTGGTCGAAGCAGGATCGACGCCGGTCTCCGCCAGGTAGCCAGCCATCTCGTTGCCGCCTTGCCAGCCAGCCGCGTACTGCCCGCGAGCCGTCGACCGGGCATAATCTGGCGGCACCGCAGCGGCTGCTAGAACTTTTTGTTTTTCGAGCCGCAGTTGCGCCGCCTCGAAGGAAGTAGGTTCCTCCATCGCGGTCAGCGCCAACAACTGCAGCAGGTGGTTTTGGATGACGTCACGGGCCGCGCCGACGCCATCGTAGTAGCCGCCGCGTCCCGCGATACCGATGTCCTCGGCCATGGTGACCTGCACGTGGCTGAGATAGCGGTTGTTCCAGATCGGTTCGAACATTTGATTGGCGAAGCGCAACGCCAGCAGATTCTGCACCGTCTCCTTACCGAGGTAGTGATCGATGCGGAATACCTGCTCGGGGTCGAACTTGTCTTGCAAAACATCGGCCAGGGCCTGCGCCGAAGCGAGATCGTGGCCGAAAGGTTTCTCAATCACGATGCGTCGCCACTGGGATCCCGCCTGCTCAGCCAGGCCCTTGTCCTGCAGATGCGACACCACCGTCTCGAATGCCCTTGGCGGGATGGAGAGATAGTAGGCACGGTTGCCTAGGGTGCCGCGGTCTTGGTCTAGCTGCTGCACCGTGGCGCGTAGCCGATCGAACGCGGCCTCGTCGGTAAACGTGCCGGAGACGAATCGGATGCCTTCCTTGAGGTGCTGCCAGACATCCTCGCGGAAGGGGGTGCGGGCGTGCTCGATGACCGACTGGCGGATCTGCTCGGCGAATTCCTCATCATTCCAGGAGCGGCGGGCGAAACCAACCAGGCTGAACCCCGGCGGCAGCAGGCGTCGGTTGGCCAGATCGTAGACGGCTGGCAGCAGTTTCTTGCGGCTTAGGTCGCCGGTGACGCCAAACAACACCAACACGCAGGGTTCGGCCATGCGATAAAGGCGTTGATCGCGGGGGTCGCGCAGCGGATTGTGGGGCATGCTTCTCCGGCTCGGGTGGTCGTCGTTTCACAGTAGCTTGCTGGGCTCGGCGCAAAATGGGATGTCCATTCTCGGTCTGCAACCGATCAGCTAAGCCAGCGATGGAACCGGCGGGCCAGCAGCACCGACAGCCAGCACCAGCAGGCGAGAACCAGTAGCCCCATCATTGAACCTTGGCGTAAGGCTTCGCCGAGCGCACCGGTGGGCAGCAGCCAAAGAATGGGCTGGACCCAATCCGGGAAGGAGCTGATCGGAACCACCAATCCGCCGAGGAAGGTGCCGCCCAGGAACACCGTGATCACCACGCCCAGCCGCAGCCACATCGGCGCAAGGTTGGCTGCCAGCAGTCCCAAGCAGGAGAAGGTAACCATAGAAACCAGTGCCGCAACGAAGGCCAGCAGGAAACCCGAGGGGGTATGCTGCGGTTGCCAGCCGAGCCAAATCGCCGCGAGGAAGATCAGCACCAACTGGGTCGCTATGATTAACCAGATCGCCAGGGCGGTGCCGACGCTCAGCCCGGCTCTGCCCAAGGGAGTGGCGGCGAGGCGGTCAAAGGTGTGCCGGTCGGTGGTCAGCGCGACGGTGGTGAAGCTAGTCGAGAAAACCGCCAAGCCCACGGCCGAGGCAGTAACACTCGACGGAGTGAGGTTCAATTCCGGAGCCAAGTAGAAGCCAAGGAGGAGCCCCAGCAGCGGAAACAGCCAGATCACCACGAACTGTTCGGGATTCCGGACGATCGCGTAGGCGTGGGTCAGGGCGTGGGAACCGAGCTGGCGAGCTAGCGGCGCACTATTAGCCGAGGGAGCCAAGTTAAGCATCACAGTGTCCTGCTCGTTTTGTGTCGTAGGTAAAGTTGCGCCAAGTCCTGGCCGTGCGCCTGCTCGCTGATCGCATTCTGGGACGCGACGTGGCCGTCAATGAGAATCGTGATCGTGTCGGACAGCTCAGCCGCCTCAGCGGTGTCTTGGGTAGCGACCACGACCGCGACATCGGCGGTCATGGCTGAGCGGATCACCTGCCAAATTGCTGCGCTGGTGGCTTGGCTGAGGCCAGCCGTTGGTTCATCTAGTAGTAACAGCGCCGGGCGGCCCAGCAGGGCTGCGGCCAGCTGCACCGTTCGTCGCTGTGGTGCGCTCAGATCTTGGAAAATGATGTTTTGGTAGTTCTTGATGCCCAGCTGCGAGATGAGAGACTCGGTGGGAATCGGCTCCTGGTACAGGCTGGCTAGGTAGCGCAATAGCTGGTTCGCAGTGAGGTTTGGCCACAGGCCGTCACCTTGTGGCAGCAGGCCCACCTTGGCGGCGACGTCTCTGTCGCCCGGTCGTTTTCCGAAGATTTCAATACTCCCGGTGTCAGGCTTTTCCAGCCCGATGCAGGATCGCAGGAAAGTGGTTTTGCCTGCCCCACTGGGGCCGAGCAGGGTCGCTACCTGGCCCGGCTCGACATTCAGGCTGAACGCCGATAGCAGGGTCTTTCCGCCACGGTTGATCGATAGGTTTCGGGCGGAAATCGGACTGCGCTGCACGCTGGCAAGTCTAGTCACTACTGCAAGTAGGTGGTATCCAGTCGCCCTGAGCTTAGGGGGGCCTTGCTTGCGGCGGGCATAAAATTAAGAAACAGTATTGTATGTAAATGTGAAGGGTGGTGAGCGCAGTGATGTCGGTGGATGTTGCGACTCAGCCGACCAGAGAACGCGTTGTCAGCTCGATTATGAGCCACGGCCCATCGACGGCTCGCGAACTGGGTGATCGGCTAGGGCTGACCCCCGCAGCGATTCGGCGTCACCTGGGCGGCTTGATGGCCGATGGGATCATTACCTGTCGGGAAGAACGGGTATATGGCAGCCGCGGCCGAGGCAGGCCCTCGAAGATTTTTCTGCTCACCGATCAAGGCCATGCCACGTTCCGGCAGGCCTACGATGAACTCGCCATCTCAGCTATTCGGCAGCTGATCGCGGTGGCCGGTCCGCAGGCGGCTCGCAGCATCGCACAGGAGCGGTTTGCCCAGGTCGAGCAACGCTACTTGCAGGTTCGGGAGCAAAACCCGGAACTCTCGCCGGCGCAGGCGCTGGCGTCGGCGCTGGAGGAGGACGGCTACGCCCCAGCTTTGGTACCCGTGCATTCCGGGGTGCAATTGTGTCAGCGGCACTGCCCGGTCGCGCACGTCGCGGCCGAGTTTCCCATGCTGTGCGAAGTAGAGACACAGCTGTTTTCCCAACTGCTTGATTCCCACGTGCAGCGCTTGGCCACGATCGCCCACGGCGACGGAGTCTGCACCACCCACGTTCCGAACCCACTACCCACCGAGGAAACCAACGAATGACTCAGACCAGTGCACCGGCTCCCGGCTTGGGAGCCAGCCAAGATGAACACATCGAGGCCCTCAGCCGATATGAGTGGGGATGGCACGACCCGGATGTGGCCGGGGCCAGCGCCCGGCGAGGACTGAACTCAGATGTGGTGAACAACATCGCCGATCTCAAGGACGAACCCGACTGGATGCGCCAGTTGCGGTTGCGGGCGCTGCGGCTATTTACCAAGAAGCCGATGCCAGCCTGGGGTGCCGATCTGAGTGGCATCGACTTCGACACCATCAAGTACTTCGTTCGCTCCACCGAGCGGCAGGCACAAACCTGGGACGACCTGCCCGCCGACATCAAGAACACTTACGACCGGCTGGGCATCCCCGAGGCGGAGAAGGCTCGGCTGGTGGCCGGGGTAGCTGCGCAGTATGAGTCCGAGGTGGTTTATCACAAGATCAATGAGGAACTGGAGCGCCAGGGCGTCATTTTCTTGGACACCGACACGGCGTTGAAGGAGCAGCCGGAGCTGTTCCAAGAGTACTTCGGCACCGTGGTGCCGGTGGGTGACAACAAGTTCGCCGCGCTGAACACGGCGGTCTGGTCGGGCGGCTCGTTCATCTACGTCCCCAAGGGCGTGCATGTCACCATCCCGCTGCAGGCCTACTTCCGCATCAACACCGAGAACATGGGCCAGTTTGAGCGGACGCTGATTATTGTCGACGAGGACGCCTACGTCCACTACGTTGAGGGCTGCACGGCACCGATCTATTCGTCGGATTCGTTGCACAGCGCCGTCGTCGAGATTATTGTCAAGCGCAATGCGCGTTGCCGCTACACCACCATCCAAAACTGGTCCAACAACGTATACAACCTGGTGACCAAGCGGGCGGTTTGTGAGGCCGGGGCGACGATGGAGTGGATCGACGGCAACATCGGATCCAAGGCCACCATGAAGTATCCGGCGGTCTACCTCATGGGCGAGCATGCCCGGGGCGAGACGCTGTCCATCGCCTTCGCTGGCGAGGGGCAGCACCAAGACGCTGGATCCAAGATGGTGCACGCCGCACCGCACACGTCGAGTTCGATCATCTCCAAGTCGGTTGCTCGCGGCGGCGGCCGTTCCTCCTACCGGGGGCTGGTCAAGGTCGAGCCCGGGGCGACCCACTCGGCGTCCTCGGTGAAGTGTGACGCGCTGTTGGTCGATCAGGTTTCGCGCTCCGACACCTACCCTTATGTCGATGTGCGCGAGGAGGATGTGTCGATGGCCCACGAGGCCACAGTGTCCAAGGTCTCCGATGATCAGCTGTTCTATCTGATGAGCCGGGGCATGGAAGAAGACGAGGCCATGGCCATGATCGTGCGGGGCTTCGTCGAGCCGATCGCCAAGGAACTGCCCATGGAATACGCGTTGGAGCTAAACCGGTTGATCGAACTACAGATGGAAGGTGCCGTGGGCTAGGCCCTGGTACTGACGAGAAAGACAGGCTGCTTTGACTACCGCACCGAACATCACTCACGCACTAGAGCACGTGGAGTCCCATCTGCACCCACATCCCAGTTATCTGGTGACAGACCATCCGCACCCAACCGGCCTGGAAGAGATCTGGCGCTTCACCCCGCTGCCGCGTTTCGCGGCGCTGCTCGCCGAGGGTGGCCAGGTAGCAGGCCTGTCTTGGCAGGGCGATGTGCCCACCGCGGTGAGAATAGACCGGCTGTCGCTAGCCGAATACCAGGCAAAGGCAGTCGAGGCCCCGGTAGACCGGGTTTCCGCGATCGCGGTGCAACGCGCCCAGCAGGCTACCCACATCACCGTCGACGCCGAGAGCGTCATCGCTGAACCAGTGGTGTTTACCGGCTCCGGGCAAGGCGAACACGCGGCCGAGGTGCTGCTGGTCGAGGTTGGGCACCACGCCTCGGTGACCCTGGTGCTGCACTTCACCGGCTCCGGCAGCTACGCCTGCAAATACGACATCCGGGTCGGTGACGGCGCCCAGGTGAACCTCGTCTACGTCAACGACTGGGAACCAGGGGTCACGCACGGCGGCCAACTCGACCTTGAGATCGGCCGGGACGCGCGGGTACGTACCGTCCAAGCCTCGGTGGGTGGGTCCGCGATCAGGCTGGCCGAACGTTTCCGCTACGCGGGCACCGGCGGCGAACTAGAGGCCTACGGCATCTACTTCGTTGACGGCGAGGAGCATGTGCAGCATCGCATCTTCGTCGATCACACCGCCCCGCGAACCAAATCCGACGTTGACTACCGGGGGGCGCTGCAGGGCAAAGGTTCGCACGCCGTGTGGGTCGGCGACGTGCTGATCCGCAAGATCGCTGAAGGCATCAACACGTTCGAGTCCAACAAAAACCTGGTGCTCACCGAAGGTTGCCGAGCCGATTCGGTGCCGAACCTGGAAATCCAGACCGGCGAGGTTGAAGATGCCGGTCACGCCTCCAGCACCGGCCGCTTCGACGACGAGCAGCTGTTCTACCTATGCAGCCGGGGCGTCCCGGAGGAAGAAGCGCGACGGCTGATCGTCTACGGTTTCTTCTTGACCATCATTCGCCGGGTCGGCGTTGAATACATCGAGCAGCAGCTGCTGGAGCAGGTCGAACAGGAGCTGGCCAAAGCGCTGAACGGCAAGGGCCATGATGTTTAGAAGCGTCGCCGATGTTGCCGAGCTGAACCCAGAGCTGCCGCTGCCAGTCGAGGTGGCAGGTGTTCGCATCGCCGTCATATCGGCCGACGGCAGCTACTACGCCGTGCAGGACGAGTGCTCGCATGGCGCGGTGCCGCTGAGCGACGGCGAGGTCATCGACGGCACCATCGAATGTTATCTGCATGGCGCGGCCTTCGATCTGCGCACCGGACAGCCCCGCTGCCTGCCCGCCACCGAGCCAGTAGCCGTCTATCCCTGCCGAGTGATCGGCGCCCAACTAGAAGTCGACATCGACAATCCCATTACCAGCCAGGAGTCTTAACCACATGTCTACGCTTGTCATTTCTGATCTGCACGCCAACGTCCTGACCGAGGACGGGCCCAAGGAGATCCTGCGTGGTGTCGACCTCACCATCTCTTCCGGCGAACTACACGCGATCATGGGGCCCAACGGGTCGGGCAAGTCCACCTTGGCCTACGCCATCGCCGGGCACCCCAAGTACGAGATCACCTCGGGATCGGTCAAGCTCAACGGCCAGGAAATGACTGAGCTGACCGTCGACGAACGGGCCCGGGCCGGGCTATTCCTGGCGATGCAGTACCCGATCGAAGTGCCGGGCGTTTCGGTCGCCAACTTCCTTCGCACCGCCAAGACTGCGCTGGACGGCGAAGCGCCCAAGGTGCGTACCTGGGTCAAGGAGGTAGAGCGCGGGCTGGCCGAGCTGCAATTGGACAAGAGCTTTGCCGCCCGCTCGGTCAACGAGGGCTTCTCAGGCGGCGAAAAGAAGCGCCACGAGATCGCCCAACTGGAACTACTGAATCCCAAGGTGGCGATCCTGGACGAGACCGACTCCGGCCTGGACATCGACGCCCTGAAGGTGGTTGCAGCCGGGGTGAATCGCTACACCGAACCAGGCGACCGGGCAGTGTTGCTGATCACTCACTATGCCCGCATCTTGCGCTACATCGTGCCCAGCCAGGTCCACGTGTTCGTGGCGGGCAAGATCGTCGCTTCGGGGGGCAAGGAACTAGCCGAGCAACTCGAGGCCGAGGGCTACGAGGCGTACCTAAAGTGAGTCTCCAGCCAGCGGCTATTCGCCAGCACTTCCCGCTCCTGGGCCGGGAAGTAGCTGGCCAGCCGTTGGTGTATCTGGATTCGGCCAACACCTCGCAAAAGCCGCAGCAGGTGGTCGACGCGATGGCGGAGCACTACCTGCAGCACAACGCGAACGTTGCCCGGGCCATGCACGTCCTTGGCAACGAGGCCACCCAAGCCTTCGAGGATGCTCGGGCTAAGGTGGCTGGCTTCATCGGCGCGAATCGCCCCGAAGAGGTCGTCTTCACCAAGAACGCGTCGGAGGCGCTGAACCTGGCCGCCTACAGCCTGGGCCAGGGACTGCGGCCTGGCGATGAGGTGGTGACCACCGTGATGGAGCACCACAGCAACATCGTGCCGTGGCAACTAGCCTGCGAACGGACCGGGGCGAAGCTGCGCTGGTTCGACATCACTGCCGACGGACAACTCGATCTGGCGGCCGCAGCGCGCGACGGACTGCTCAACGAACGCACGAAAATCGTCACGCTCGTCGGCACCTCCAACGTACTGGGCACCCGCAACCCGGTAACCGAGATCGCCCGAACGGCACACGAGGTCGGGGCAACGGTGGTGGCCGATCTGTCGCAGAGCGTGCCGCACGAGCCGGTCGACGTTGCGTCGCTGGGTGCCGACCTCGTCGCCTTCACCGGCCACAAGATGCTCGGCCCCACCGGCATTGGCGTGCTCTGGGGGCGTTACGACCTACTGGCCGAGCTGCCGCCGTTCTTGGGTGGCGGCGAGATGATCGAGATTGTGGAGATGGCTGGCTCCACGTACGCGGCGCCGCCGCACCGGTTCGAAGCCGGAACCCCGCCCATTGCGCAGGCGGTCGGCCTGGGGGCAGCCGTCGATTACTTGACCAGCATCGGCATGGCCCGAATCGCGGCCCGAGAGCAGCAGCTGTCCGAGTACCTGCTTGGCACGCTGAGTGATATTTCTGGGCTGCAGGTGCTTGGCGGCAGCGATGCCAGCCAGCGGGCGAGCCTGGTCTCGTTCACGCTGGGAGACATTCATCCTCACGATGTCATGCAGGTGCTGGACTCGAAGGGGATCGCCATCCGCGGCGGCCAGCACTGCGCCCGACCGCTGCACGTGCGGTTGGGGCTGCGCAGTTCGAATCGGGCATCGGCCTATCTGTACACAACCGAGGCGGAGATAGACTTGTTGGCCGACGCGTTGGTGTTCACTCGCAACTATTTTGGGTACCGATCATGAACCTCGACGAGCTTTATCAAACGATCATCCTGGATCACTACCGCGAACGTCATCACAGTGGGCTACGAGAGCCGTATGACGCGGAAGTGATGCACGTCAACCCGTCGTGTGGCGACGAGCTACGGCTGCGAGTGCGGCTCGCCGAGGATGCCGTGGCGGATGTCTCCTATGAGGCGATCGGCTGCTCAATCTCGCAGGCATCAGCCTCGGTGATGACGGATCTGGTAATCGGCCGGGGGCTGACCGATACCCTGGAGTTATACGACGAGTTCCTGGAGTTGATGCATTCCAAGGGGACAATGGAGCCTGACGAAGGCCGGTTCGAAGACGCCATCGCCTTCGCCGGGGTGTCGAAGTTTCCAGCCAGGGTGAAGTGTGCGCTGCTTGCCTGGACTGCACTACGCGACGCGATCAGTCAGGCGAAGGTTGAGGAGATGTGATGTACCGAGCAGACAAACCCAGTGACCGGGTAAAAGACACCCTGCCCGATGTTGCCGCGCCGCCGCAGGTGGCCACCCAGGACGAGATCTACGAGGCCATGAAGGATGTCGTCGACCCAGAGTTGATGATCAATGTCGTCGACTTGGGGTTGCTGTACGGGGTTGATGTGGATGCCGATGGCAATGTGACCCTCGATATGACCCTAACCTCGCCCACCTGCCCGCTGACGGACAAGATCGAGTTTGACACCCGTTACGTGCTTGAAGGCCTAGCCACTTCGGTGACGATCAACTGGGTATGGTTGCCGCCGTGGAGCCTGGAAATGATTACTGAAGATGGCAGGGACCAACTACGTTCTATTGGATATAACCTCTGAGGCGGTAGGCTTGGCGTAGTCGACAAAGGAGTCACCATGCCTCAGTTCTTGAGTTCTACCGACGGCACCAAGCTTCACTACACCGATGATGGCGGGTCGGGGCGTCCCCTTGTGTTGATTCATGGCTGGCCCTTGTCGGGGGAGATGTTCGCGCCTAATCTTCCCACGCTGCGAGCGGCTGGTTATCGGGTCATCACTTATGATCGTCGTGGTTTTGGCCGTTCTGACAAGCCAGAATCTGGCTACGAGTACGACACCATGACCGCCGATCTAAATGACCTGCTGGTGAAGCTCGATCTGCGCGGCGTGGTGTTGTTGGGCTTCTCCATGGGCGGCGGTGAGGTGGCTCGCTACTGCGGTCGCTACGGCACTAAGCGGCTGGCCGGGGTAGTGCTGTCCGGCTCCATCTGCCCGGCATTGTGCATCAGCCCCGATAATCCAGATGGCGCCATGCCGCTGGGCGCGTTTAGAGACATGGCGCTGGCCTGCCAGCGAGATCACGCGGGTTTCTTGGACCAGTTCGTAACCTGGTTCTACAGCAACAACGAGGGCCTGTGTGTCGACGAAGAAACTAGGAAACAGGGGCTAGCTATCGCGCTGCAGAGCGATCCGAACGCGGCGGTACAAACAATCCTGAGCTGGGCCACTGACCTGCGGGCCGAATGTAGCGCCATTGATGTGCCGGTGTTGCTGATCCACGGTGACGGCGACCAAAACGTCCCGATCGATAAATCGAGTCGGCGCGCCGAGCAGGTTATCCCCAATGCTCAGCTGGTAGTGATCCCCGGCGGCCCCCACGGTGTGAACGTGTCGCACCGGGAACAGTGGGAGAGTGCCCTCCAGCAGTTTTTGACGAAGAATCAACTTTAGTTGACAACTTTGAGGTTGTAGCCGGATCGATGTGTCGATTGTTGCACTAAATCTATCTAACATGATTAGGTTAGATATATGGTCACGAGGAAGTGGCTATAGACGGCTGGTTCTCACCGAACGTCTGTTTAGTGTGTAGGCAGAATTCCCCCCATAGTTCTGCCTACACCTAGCCTTTTTTCATGCGAACAGAACGATGATGTCTGCTAGGGGATGGGCAGCGTGATAACGAGCACCCACTGGCCGTCGTCTAGGTAGGACTCGCTAGTGCCGTTGAGCAAGCGGCTGCGTTCCGCAATCCCCATTAGCCCGAGCCCGGGTTCGCTGTGTTCGGCCGAAGGTACCACGTCGTTGCTGAAGGTGGCGACGAGGGCGGTGCGGGTTTGGGTGATGTCCAAGCTGCACTTGCCGCCGGGTGGTGCGTGCTTGATGATATTGGTGCTCGCCTCCAGCAGGATCTTGGAGAGCGTGGTGGCCCTGGCTGGCGATATCTTTGCCACCTCGATGTTAGTGGTGACCTTTAGGCCTGCCTCACGAAGGCGTTGTGCCTGTTCGGCGACCGCCTGATGGAGGGTCTGCCGATTGGTTGAGTTTTCGGCAGCGACCGGCTCGGGATCGCCGGTCGGATCACGGAGCGCCGAAAGCAGTTGCCGGAGGTCTTGGGCCGCGCCGGAACAATCTTCGGCGACCGCTTCCAGTTCGCTCTTGGTTTCGGCCGGCACGTTGGGTTCAGTGGCAGCTAAGCGGGCACGCATCGCCGCGTGGGACAGTGATTGCGCAACGGTGTCGTGTAGTTCTCGAGCCAGTTCTTGCCGCAGCTTTGCTAACCGTTGGTTGGCGAGGAGTTGCTCCTGGCTTAGCTGTTCGGCTGTTAGTCGTTGCAGCAGGCCGCCGATGGCGGACAGCGCTAGCAGACCGGTGACTACGGCAAGGGTGGCGAGCTGATCCTCCGGGGTGCGGGTGGCATGGAACACCATCACTGAGTAGACCGTAGCTACCAGGGCTATCGAGACGAGGCTGCGGAGGGTAAAGCGCAGCCGCATCGCAGCGAATAGATTGATAAAGAGGGCGATGCCAGCGATGGATATCAGATATGACGGGATGAAAAATTTTGCTAGTAATAGCAGCACGGACACTAGTGCGGTGCTGCGAGGAAAGCGGGAGCTCAGCGCAGCAGAGATCAGAATGGCTACGTCAATAAAAAATTGAAGCGTTGGCCAGGTATTTGAGTTGGCCAGCACCAACCAGAAAACAAGAAAGGCAAGCAGTGGCTCAAGCCAATACTTTGTGTTTTGAGTCGATGTGGCGGTGGCCATAATTCAATATTAGCTAGTGGGGGGATAGTGGCACGAAGTTCTCGAGAACATCTTCGCCCTTAGCCAGGTAGGAACGACTGTCACTATCGCAGCCGACGCTTGTGGCGGCGCTGACAAACACCGAGCCAAGGAAACAGATCGCAGATCCACAAAGTTGGCAGCTTGCGGCTGCCGGAATAAGTTGCTGTGCCGCTCAAGACTCCTACGCAGGTCATGACATCCAACATCAAACCAAGATCGAATGCCTCTCCTAGCATGCTTCCTCCCTAGCCAAGTCCAAGCGTGTTGGGAATGCGGCGTCGCCACCCACCCATATAACGATAAGACACCTGGTATCGATTCTAGTGGATCTGGGCTGCCTGCGCAGCAGGCGGGAGGTCTAGCTGACTAAACCCCAATCGTGGGCCAGAATTGCCAGCGAGGTTCGGTTGGGGCGATCAAGCCTAGTTAGCAAGCGCGAAACGTAGGTCTTCACTGTGCTCGGGGCCAAGAAAACTTCCTGCGCGATCTCCGCGTTGCTCAGCCCCTGACCGACAAGCGCGATCAGCCGCAGATCGTTTTCGGATAGGTCTACCGGAGGTTCCGAGGCGGAACGGTTGCGGCGCAGCAAATTCGCCAGCAACTTAGGCGAGACCAACGAATCACCTGTGTAGGCGCTTCGGATACTGTGCAGCACCAGCCCCGGGCTGTCGGTCTTCAGCAGGAAGCCGGATGCGCCAGCAGCAAGGGCGGCCATCATGGTCTCATCATCGCCAAAGGCAGTGAAGCAGACCACCGCGCAGCCTATGTCGGGGGCGGTCAGCTTGCGCGTCACTTCTATGCCGTTCAGGATCGGCATGTGGATGTCGAGCACTGCGACGTCTGGTTTGACCGAGCGAGCAAGCTCGACAGCGCTACTACCATCGGTGACTGCCCCGACCAGGACGCAATCAGCGGCCTTGTCTAGATATGCGCGCAAGGCACGCAGCGCCAGCGGATCGTCTTCCGCCACCATGACCCGGATTGCGGTTTCCATACTGTGACCCTAGTACAATCCGGGCGCTTCGGTTGCTTGTCGAGCCTGGATATTCAAAGATGGCTAGCGTGTTGCGGGCAAATCAGCTAGAAATCCGGGTTGCAGCGCGGTTGCTGCTGGATCAGGTCACGTTCCAAGTCGGTGCCGGTGACCGGATTGGGCTGGTTGGCCGCAACGGTGCTGGCAAGACCACCCTGACGCGAGTACTGGCCGGGGAACTCTTGCCGGCAGCTGGCACCGTGCAGCGAACCGGCACGATCGGCTACTTGCCGCAGGACCCAAGGTCAGGTGACCCGGAACAAATCGCGCGGGACCGGATACTTGGTGCCCGCGGGTTGGACGCGGTAGTTCGGCGGATGCGCAAGGCAGAAGAGGCGATGGCCTTGGAAGAAGGCCAGCAACGCAAGAAAGCGATGGCGGCGTATGCGGCCGCCGAGGCTGCCCTTTATGCGGCCGGTGGATATGGGGCGGAGGCCGAAGCTGCCCGGATCGCGGCTAACCTCGGCATTCCAGAGCGGGTGTTGGCACAACCACTCAAGACGCTCTCCGGTGGGCAGCGGCGTCGGATTGAGCTGGCAAGAATCCTGTTCTCGGATGCGCAGACGTTGCTGTTGGATGAGCCAACTAACCACCTGGACGCCGATTCGATTGGGTGGCTGCGAACCTACCTGCAGTCGTTTTCCGGCGGCCTGATCGTGATCAGCCACGACACCTCGCTGCTGCAGGACGTGGTCAACAAGGTGTTTCACGTGGATGCCAACCGGGCCTGTCTAGACATGTATTCGTTGGACTGGCAGCACTATCTGACGCAGCGAGAAACCGATGAGAAGCGACGCAAACGCCAGCGCCGAAACGCTGAGCGTAAAGCTAGCCAACTGCTGGCCCAAGCCGACAAGATGCGAGCCAAGGCAACCAAGGCCACCGCGGCACAGAACATGGCGCGCCGAGCAGAGAAACTGTTGGCAGAGTTGGACGAGCAGCGGGTGGCTGACCAGGTGGCCAAGATTCGGTTTCCCTCCCCGGCTTCCTGCGGCAAGACCCCGTTGCGTGGCCAGGACCTGTCTAAGACCTATGGCTCACTAGAGGTCTTCACCGCCGTTGATTTGGCGATCGACAAGGGCTCCAAGGTGGTGGTGCTGGGGCTAAACGGCGCCGGCAAGACGACGCTGCTGCGCATCTTGGTCGGGCTAGAGCAACCAGACACCGGTTCCCGGGAGCTCGGCCACGGCGCCAAGCTCGGCTACTACGCCCAGGAACATGAGACCCTCGACGTCGCGCGTAGCGTCTTGGCGAATATGCAGTCGGCTTCACCAGACCTCAGCGAAACCGAGGTACGCAAAATCTTGGGGTCGTTCCTGTTTGCCGGCGACGACGTGGACAAACCGGCCGCAGTGCTCTCCGGCGGCGAAAAAACCCGGTTGGCGCTCGCCGCGCTGGTCGTGTCCAAAGCGAACGTGCTCCTGCTCGACGAACCCACCAACAACCTGGACCCGGCTTCACGGGCGGAAGTGCTGGCGGCGCTGCGGGCCTACGCCGGGGCGGTGGTGCTGGTTACCCACGATCCGGGGGCCGTGGCAGCGCTGGAGCCAGATCGGGTGCTCGTCCTGCCCGACGGGGTCGAGGATCTGTGGAGCGATGAGTACGCCGAGCTGATCGACCTGGCCTGAGCGCGGCGAACGCGCAGCCCGGGTATTCATTTCTTCCCGGTGTAACCGGCGCGACCTAGGCTGATAGCGCGGAACAAGGAGGTGCACCGTGGCTCGAATCGCATTTGGAACCGGCGGCTGGCGGGCAATCATCGGGGATGAGTTCACCAGGGCCAACGTCAGGCTGCTATCGGCTGCGTTGGCCGAGCGCATCAAGGACGAGGGGGTAGCGGACAAGGGCATCGTGATCGGCTACGACCGTCGATTCTTGTCAGCTGAGGCAGCCGAGTGGGCGGCCGAGGTGTTTGCCGTCGAGGGGGTAGCCTGCCAGCTTATCCGGCTATCGCAGGCGCCGACGCCGCTGATCATGTGGAGTGTCAAGGCCCGGGATCTGCCCTACGGCATGGCCATCACCGCGTCGCACAACCCGGCGCTCTATAACGGCATCAAGGTGTTCACCGCTGGCGGCAAGGACGCGGATGAGGACGTGACCCGCGACATCGAGCAGCGCATGGAGCGGCTCGCTGGGCCAGCCGAGGAGGCGCTGGGCAAGCTGAGTTACGACAAGGCTGTGGCGCAGGGCCTAGTGGCGGAGATCAACCCGTTCAACGGCTACATCGACTCCATCATCGGCCAGGTCGACATGGAGGCGATCCGCCACGCGCATCTGAAGGTGGCGCTGGACCCGATGTTCGGGGTGTCTCGCACCTCGCTGCAGACGATCCTGCTGACTGCCCGCTGCGACGTGGAGGTCATCCACGACCGGCATGACACTCTGTTTGGTGGGCGGCTGCCGTCGCCGACCTCGGCCACCTTGGAGCCGCTGGCCCGCTACGTCGTGGAGAACGGCTGTGACATCGGCATCGCGACCGACGGCGATGCCGACCGGATCGGTGTCATCGACGACCAGGGCAACTTCTTGCACCCCAACCAGCTGCTGGTGATCCTCTACTACTACCTGCTGAAGTACAAGGGCTGGCACGGCCCAGTCGTGCGTAACGTGGCCACCACATCCCTGCTGGACGATGTGGCGAAACAGTTCGGACAGGAATGCCACGAGGTGCCAGTCGGCTTCAAATGGATCTCGGGCAAGATGCTGGAAACCGACGCCATCATCGGTGGTGAGTCCTCGGGTGGTCTGACCGTTCGCGGCCACATTTCCGGCAAGGACGGGATCTACGCTGCGGCACTCCTAGTGGAGATGATCGCGGTGGTGGGTAAACCCATGAGCGAAATCTACGCCGAGATTACCGGCGCGTTCGCCCCGCACTACATGTCCGAGCTGGACCTGGCGTTCCCGCCGGAACGCAAACCCGAGATCTACCAGCTGCTGATGGTCGATCGCAGGCTGCCGGAGTTCAGCGCTAACGTCGTCGACGTTTCCTACCGCGACGGCTGCAAGGTCTATTTCGACGAGGGCTGGATCATCGCTCGATTCTCCGGCACTGAGCCGCTGCTGCGAATCTTCTGCGAGATGCCAACCAAGGAGCGCGCCGAGCAGGTGGGGGCGGAGTTTAGGGCCTTCCTAGGCCTCGAATAGCGCGACGTCAACGTGGGCCTGGGTCGTGATCGCGGCCCCGGTCACGGCCTGCTGGTGAAACGCATTGGGGCCCATCGAGATCAGATCATGCGCTTGCCCATCGGTCAGCTGCAACTCGATGCGCACGTCGACTGCCTCGACGAGCCGAAACCCGGCCTCGCCAAAGCTCTGGTTGGCTTGGGCTAGCTTGGCCGCTCCGACATCCAACAACTGGTGCCGCTCCCGCAGTTCCCGCAGGTGATCCGGCTTGGGCAAGACGAGCACCGCCAACGCACCGGGGCGCAGCACCCGCTTAAACTCTGTGGGGTTGCGGGGAGCGAAGGCGCAGATCAGCCCGTCGCAGCCGCCCGTGGCCACCGGCAGGCCTGCCCAGATGTCGGCCACGACGGCACCAATCCGGGGATGGCTGCGCGCCAGGCGGCGGCAGGCTGCCGCCGACACGTCGATCGCCACCCCAGCCGCAGTGGGGTTCAGCTCCAGTGCCGCCCGCAGGTAGTCGCCCGTTCCGGCGCCAACCTCGATCAGGGAGTTCCGGCCGGTCAGCTGGGACGCGACCTGACCAATGATGGGCTCGTAGCAGCCGGTGCCCAGGAACCGCTGCCTGGCTGCCAGCATCGCGGCGGTGTCGGCGTTGCTGGGCGCGGCCCGGGACAACAGGTTGACGTATCCCTGCTTGGCGATGTCGAAGTTGTGGCCACTGTCGCAGCAAATCGCCGTCGCTAGCAGCCGGAATGAGCCGCCGCAGTGCGGGCAACGAAGCAACTCGATTACTGCGGCCAGGCCGACGGGGCTAGTCATGAATTGACCGAGGTGGACGTCATGACCAGCAGTGTATTGCTGCCGGGGCCGCCGCGGACCGGTGCGCTATGTTGGCTGCGTGACTCACTCTCGCGTCGTGTTGATCTCTGGCGGTTCCCGTGGCATCGGGCGGGCGCTGGCCGCCCAGTTTCGGGACAACGGGTACCGCGTCGCTGCCACCTATCGCTCCGGCGAGGTCCCGGCCGGGGTGCTGGGGCTGTCCTGCGATGTCACTGACCAGGCGCAGATCGAGGCCGCCTTCGGGAAGGTCGAACAAGAATTGGGGCCGGTCGAGGTGCTGATCGCCAATGCTGGCATCACCCGCGACCGCCTGATCGCCCGCATGTCCGATGAGGACTGGCAGGCAGTGCTCGACACCAATCTGACTGGTACTTTTCGCCTGGTGCGTCGGGCAAGCCGGGCCATGACCCGGGCCCGCTTCGGGCGCATCGTGCTGATCTCGTCCGTGGTGGCCGCCACCGGCTCGCCGGGGCAGGTCAACTATGCCGCGAGCAAAGCCGCCCTAGTTGGGCTGGCACGTAGCTTGACGCGAGAGCTTGGTGGGAGGTCAATCACCGCCAACGTCATCGCCCCTGGCTTCATCGAGACCGCGATGACAGACCAATTGGCGGCTGATGTGGCGGCTGAATATCGAGCCCGGATCCCGGCCGGACGGCTGGGCCAGGTCGACGACGTCGCTGCCGTCGCCCTATTCCTGGCCTCGGACGCCGCCAGCTACATCTCCGGTGCCGTCATCCCGGTTGACGGCGGCCTGGGCATGGGGAACTAGGAGGAACCGCTGTGGGAATGCTGACCGGCAAAAACATTCTGGTCACCGGGGTGACCGCAACGAACTCAATCGCCTATGCCGTCGCGGATATCGCGGCAGCCGAGGGGGCAGGTGTCGCGGTGTCGGCCGCCGGTAGGGCCGTAAGCCTTGCCCGTCGGGTGACCCAGCGGCTGGACCCGGTGCCGCCGCTGCTGGAGGTGGACGTCACTAACGAGCAGCACTTGCGCGACCTGCCTGCCGCCTTGCGGGAACACTTTCCGGACGGGCTGGATGGGGTGGTCCACTCGATCGCGTTCGCCGACCCGGAGCAGGCCCTTGGCGGCAAATTCCTGCACACCAATTGGGATGCGGTGGCGACGGCGCTGCAGGTGTCTGCCTTCTCGCTGAAGAGCCTGACTATGGCGGTTAAGCCATTGCTGCGGCCAGGGGCTAGCGTGGTCGGGCTGACCTTCGACGCCACCGTGTCATGGCCGGCCTACGACTGGATGGGGGTAGCCAAGGCAGCGTTGGAATCGACTTCTCGTTACCTGGCCCGCTATCTAGGCCCCGACGGCATCCGGTGCAATCTAGTCGCCGCCGGGCCGATTGATTCGCTGGCCAAACGGGCCATTCCAGGCGCGGAGCAATTCAACGGCGTGTGGTCCGAGCGGGCCCCTTTGGCTTGGGACAGCAAGGATGCGGTGCCCGCCGCGAAAGCCGTTGTCGCGCTGTTGAGCGATTGGTTCCCCGCCACCACCGGCGAGATGATCCACGTCGACGGCGGCCTGCACTCCACAGGTGCCTAGACCCGGGGCGGACTAGTACACTTGCCCCATGGAGGTGTTGGCAGAGCTAGCGGGGGTCACGGTGAGGCGCGGCCAGACTTTCCTGATCGACGGCCTCGACCTCACCATCTGTGACGGCCAACGCTGGGTCATCATCGGGCCAAATGGTGCCGGGAAGACCACGTTGCTACAGCTCTTGGCAGCCCAGCTTTATCCCACCTTGGGCATGATGGAACTGCTCGACGAATATGTCGGGGCAGTGGACGTTTTCGAGTTGCGGCCCCGGATCGGATTCGCTTCGGCCGCGTTGGCGGATCGCTTGCCCAAGGGTGAATCCGTGCAAAACGTCGTCATGTCTGCCGCCCACGGGGTAGTGGGTCGCTGGCGCGAAGAATACGAGGACGTCGACGTTGCTCGGGCCGCTCAACTGCTGGCGGCGTTGGGGGCGCAGCATCTCGCGGAACGGACCTTCGGCACGCTCAGCGAAGGCGAACGCAAACGAGTGCAGATCGCCAGGGCGCTGATGACTGACCCGGAGTTGCTGTTGCTCGACGAGCCTGCGGCCGGACTTGATCTGGCTGGCCGCGAGACCCTGGTAGCCGCCTTATCTGATCTTTGTTTAGACCCAGATGCCCCCACCACGGTACTGGTGACTCATCATCTGGAAGAGATACCGCAGGGCATCACCCACGCGCTTATCTTGGCTGGCGGTAAAAAAGTGGCTGCTGGCCCCGTCGAGGAGACCCTTACCGACCTTTACCTGAGTACGGCTTTCGGTGTTAATCTTCGGGTGGAAAGACGGGATGGACGTTGGAGCGGACGGTCGGTGGCTAAACATGGGTAATGCCATATCTGAGTGGCTGGCAGCGAATGGCTGGCTTGGCTGGGGCGCACTGGCCTTGTTGCTTGCTGCCGCAGAGTTGCTCACCCTTGACCTGACGCTGTTGATGCTGGCGATCGGGGCCGTCGCTGGCGGGGTGACGGCGCTGGTGGTGCCTGACCTGTGGTGGTTGCAGATCATGGTGGCCCTGGCGGTCGCGGTGCTAACGCTGTTTCTGCTCCGCCCAACACTGCTCGACAAGGTTCGCAACGCGCCTGGTTACCGGTCGTCGCTGGAATCGCTCGTTGGCTCTACCGGTCTGGCTACGGCAGCGATTACCGCCACTGAGGGTGAGGTTCGGGTGTCCGGCCAGATCTGGCAGGCGCGTTCGTTTGATCCCGCAGTGAAGATTTTGCAAGGCCAACCGATAGAAGTGTTTGGCCTCGATGGTGTCACTTTGATTGTCTACCCGAGTGGTCCGGCTAGGCCGCCACTCAACTACCCTCGGCCCTCGTAAAAGGAGAAAGCAATGGAGTTTCTGCAGGCTATTCCGGTGCTAGCGCTAATCGCGCTGGTCGTCATGTTCCTTAGCATGACGCTCAAGATCGTGCGGCAACAGCGGGTAGGGCTGGTCGAGCGGATGGGCAAATACCAGCGCCGCCTAGATCCCGGGCCGCACTTGCTGATCCCGTTCCTGGATCAGATCAAGTACATGATGGACATGCGTGAGGAGGTCGTGCCCTTCCCACCGCAGGGCGTGATCACCGAAGACAACCTGATGGTGAGCATCGACTCGGTCATCTACTTCCAGATCGTCGATCCGATCAGGGCGGCCTACGAGGCGCAGAACTACCGGGGCGCCATTGAACAGCTGACGATGACCACGCTGCGTAACATCATCGGCGGCATGGATCTGGAGCGGGCACTGACGTCGCGCGAGGAAATCAACCAGAAGCTGCGGATGGTGCTGGACGAAGCCACCGGCAAGTGGGGCATCAAGGTTAACCGCGTTGAGTTGCGGGCAATTGATCCGCCGCCGACCATCCGAGACGCCATGGAGAAGGGGGCCCGCGCGGAGCGGGAGAAGCGAGCCCAGATCCTGTTGGCCGAGGGCCAGCGGCAGTCGCAGATTCTGCAGGCCGGTGGTGACCGGGAGTCGGCCATCTTGCGCGCTCAGGGTGACCGAGAGGCTGCGGTGCTGCGTGCACAGGCTGATCGGCAGTCGCAGATGCTGCGGGCCGAGGGCGAGGCGCAGGCAATCACCACCGTGTTCAACGCGATCCATGCCGGTGAGCCGGATCAGGCGCTGCTGGCCTACCAGTACATGCAGATGCTGCCCAGGCTGGCTCGCGGCGATTCCAACAAGGTTTGGATCGTGCCCAGCGAGCTAAACGATGCGCTGAAGGGCCTGGGGCAGGCCGCGGGCCCGGAAACCGTCCGCGAATACGTTAGCCAGGCAACCAAGACTTTTGCGGCGCCGCCCAAGGTCGACGTGCAGGCGGAGATTGCAGAGCAGGCCGAACGGGATCAACAGCGTTCGCGGGAGACCGTGGCGCAGGCGATTCAGGAGGCCCAAGCGCTTGACTCAGGTGCCGGCGGCAGGGCGTCTTCCCGCAAGACCAGGCGCACCCGGAAACCAATGCAGGGTGGGCAGGCGCTCGACGCTCCTGGTGAGGACATCGCCGAGTAGTCCCGGCAGGCATCCCGCAAGCATTTAGGCGGGGCCCGGCGATCCGTCGCTGGGCCCCGCCGCTTCGTTATCGCGCCGCAGCCTTGCGGCCAGCCAGGCCCCCAGCAGTAGCTGCGCCTGGTGGTAGAGCAGCAGCGGCAGCACGATCAGCCCGATCCCGGTTGCCGCGAAGATGGTGCCCGCTATTGGCACGCCGGTGGCTACCGATTTGTGGCTGCCGCAAAACAGCAAGGCGATGCGATCCGGTCGGGAGAATCCCAGCAACCCAGAGCCGAACCACAGTAGGCCGGTGACCAATAGCAATACTGCGACAACGACCAGCAGCAGCGTGGCGAGAACGGTGGGGGAAAGCTGCCGCCAGGCCCCGGAGTGGAACAGCTGGGAGAACGCCGCGTAGACCACCAGCAGGATCACGCCCTGGTCGAGATACTGCCAGCGGGGTTGCAATCGTTGCAGCGCGGTCGCGACCCGGCGATGCAACGCCAGCCCGATGGCGAACGGCAGCAGCAGCTGGGCCACGACGCTCACGAACTGGGCTAGCCCGATCCCGCTGCGGGCGCCGCCCAGCAGCAGCCACGTCAGCGCGGGGGTCGCGACCACGCCAAGCAGGTTCGACCAGGTGGCCGAGACCATCGCCGCCGCGATGTTGCCCCGCGCCAGCGACGTCAGCGTGATCGCGGACTGCACGGTGGAAGGAACCAGGCAAGCAAAGACCACCCCTGGCAGCAGGCTCGCTGGCAGCAACGAATCGGCCAGTTGCGTGGCGGCTAGCCCTAGCAGCGGAAACAGCAGGTAGGTGCTAGCAGTGATCGCGGCCTGTAGCCGCCAGTTGCGTATCCCGGCGGCGACCTCGCCAAGCGACAACCGCACCCCGTAGCTGAGGAATAGCCCGAAGATGGCGACGCGCACCACCCAGCCCAGCACCGCTGCGGTGGGGCCCGAAGCGGGCAGCAGCCACGCCAGCGTAACGACCGCAATCAGATACCCGGTGAATGGGTCCATCCGCTTGAGACTCATGGGCCTCCTTCCCGCCGCCAACAACGCTAGACCAAGGTAGTCTCGGGGCGTGAGTTGTCCACGCCGCTATCCGCCCGCCACCCCGGCGCTACCGAGACCGGTGCTGCCGTGAGGTACGACATTGCTGACGCGGCCGACCCCCGGGTGGCCGACTTCGTCTCGTTGCGCGACTCCCAACTACGCAAGCGACTGGAGGCTGAGCGAGGCATCTTCATCGCGGAGGGCACCACCATCATCCAGCGGGCGATCGCGGCTGGCTGCCAGCCCCGCGCCTTCCTGCTGTCGCCGCGCTGGCTAGCCGGACTGGCCGAGGTGCTGGCGAACTGGCCGCAGCTTCCCTGCTACGTGGCTGCCGAGGAGATGGTGGAGGCTATCAGCGGCTTCCACGTCCATCGCGGGGCACTGGCGGCCTTCGATCGGCCGGAACAGGCACCGTGGGAATTGATCGAACAGGCCAACCGGATAATCGTCTGCGAGGCGCTGGTGGATCATGCCAACACCGGGGCGATCATCCGGGTCGCTGCCGGGTTGGGCTGGGACGCGGTGCTGGTCTCTGCCGCCGGGGCCGACCCGCTCTATCGCCGGGCGATCAAATCATCGATGGGGGCGAGCCTGCAGCTGCCGTGGCGCCGCCTAGCGGCCGATGACGAGCTGACCAGGCTCCGGCGGGCTGGCTTCACGCTGGCCGCGACAGTGCTGGCCGACGACGCCGTGGCATTGGCGGAGTTCTCGGCGCCCGCGAAGCTGGCGCTGCTGGTGGGCAGCGAGGGACACGGGCTATCGGCTGCCTGGCAGCAGCTGGCCGACGTGCGACTAACAATCGACATGGCGAACAAGGTCGATTCGCTGAATGTGGCTGCCGCGACAGCGATCTTCGCCTATGCGCTGCGGTAGTTGCCGC
>PDSD01000093.1 GCA_002748325.1 Arachnia propionica
CCCGGCCTTTATGTGGAGTTATCGGACGCGCCGCTCTCGGTACAGCCGGCCGGTGTCGATCCCGACACCCTCGTGGTGCATCAGCAAGACATCCAAGCGGTCATGAACGCGATGTGGGCCGGAGGCGCCGAGGCCATGTCTGTGCAAGGCAAGCGCATCTCTAGCCGGACCGGCATCAAATGCGTGGGCAACACCGTGGTCGTCCAAGGTGTGCCATATGCGCCGCCGTATCGCATCCAGGCCATCGGAGATACCAAACGCATGAAGCGGGCCCTAGAGCGAGACCGAACGCTAAAGACCTACCGCGACTACGTACGGGTCTACGGACTGGGCTACAAGGTCGAGGCGAAATCCCGAATCTACATCCCCGGATACGATGGTGCCACTGACGTCCAATCGATCCAGCGGTGACCTCATCTGAATTGAGGGCTACCGCCGGTAGGCGGCTTACCTAGCCCCGCAAGCTACCTGCGAGTGCCCGCCGAACGGCCCAAACCTCGTGCCCGCGCTCGGAGCTCGCCAAAGCGCGCAATCTATGGCTAGCGCATGGTCTCGACAGCAGGCCAAAACCACCGAAAAATCACCATTGGACGGCCGCCCCCCAAATGGTAGACAGCCACGTCGAACGACGGAACAGAGCCAGTGTCTCCGAACCCTTTCGGGTCGGAAGCTACTAGGGATTGTCGTCCTCAGGAGGCGGCTCCGGCGTAGCGCTCTCAGATGGTCCAGGGGACTCCTCAGTCGGTGGCGGAGTCGGCGGCGCAGTCGGAGTTTGCGCCACCTTAACGATGATCGGCTTCGAACGAAGCTCGATGGTTCCAACCTTCGGATCTTGGCCGAAAATCTTGCCCGGCGGGTTCGTGGAGTCCTCATAGTGGGCCTCTAGCGAGAATCCGAACTTGCCTGCCAGATCCCGCGCGTCGTCCAGCGTCAAGCCGTTGAGGTTCGGCACAGGCGTCTTGCCTGTGGCCACGGTGATCAAGATCTCGGTATCGAGAGGGAGATCCTTACCTGCTCCCGGTGCGACGGCGACGACCTCGCCCGGCTTTGCTCTGACAGGCTCCGTGTCGGGTGACGCATCTTTACGCTTGATTTTCTTAAACTTCAGCTGCTTTAGCTTGCTGACTACGTCATCAACCGGTTGCCCGATCAAGTTTGCCGGTATTTGTGCCGTCTCTGGCCCGGTATTGATCGTGATAGTAACCACCGAGTTCAGGTCGACACTGGTCTCTGGTAAGGGATTTTGCTTAATCACTTGTCCCTTTGTCTCGACGGGGCCGCTCGCACGCTCCACTTGGGCCACTAGGTCGACCTTTTCGAGTGCCGCCACTGCGTCCGCCTCAGACAACTCCAAGACCCTAGGGACACTTACAGTCGTCGGAGCCGGCGGCTCCTTAGGCCAAAGCAGCATTGCGACACCGATGCCGATGGCTACAACTAGGAGAACCAACAAGGTGATCAGCGTAATGGTGGCGCCAGACAGCTTGCGCTTCGCCTCAGGCTCCTCAGCCGCTCGGGCCGCTGGCATGGCCCGTGCCGGCTCCTTTGGCATCACCGACGTGGGAGAGGCACGCCGAGGCCCCGCAGGCTTT
>PDSD01000049.1 GCA_002748325.1 Arachnia propionica
TTGGTCTTCGGTGGCGCCACGGGTTCGATCACGGCACTGGCCTGCTTGGCAATCTCGGTGAAATAGGGCGAGGGCTGCTTCGGCCGGGCTTTGCCTGCCTCCCACACGTGCCAGGATGCGACCAATCGGCGTTTTGCCCTGGTAGCGGCCACGTAGGCCAGCCGGTCCTCGGCGGCCCGATGCTCTTGCTTGACGGCCGCCAGCAGGTCACTAATCCCGTCGGCATTATGCTGCGAGAGCTGCGCAATGCTCGGGGCGTCGCCCCGCAATGGGCTAGGCAGCGTTTCGGCCCGATTCACCCAGGTGCCGCTGCGATAGGCCCCGGGGAATACGTCTGCGGCTAACTGTGGCAAGAAAACAACCTGCCATTCCAGTCCTTTGGCCCGATGAACGCTCAGCAGTTTCACCGAGTCCTCGACCGCGAAATCAGCCTGGGGTAAGCCGGTGCCGTATTCCAGTTCCGCTTCCAGATAGCTGACGAAGCCCAGCAGATCGGGTTCGGTTGCGCTCTGCCGGTACTGCGTGACGCTAGCCGCCAGGGCAGCCAATTGTTTCGTGCGCTGTGGTGCCCAGGCCAGCAGCTCGACGGTGAGCCCGGAGACCTCGGCGATCCGCCAAATCAAGTCGGTGATTCCGGTTGCGTGGTACTGCCGCAGACCTTGTAGCTCGGCATAGCAGTCACGCAGCCGGGCACGGGCTTCCGGGCTCACCTCGGGGCCAGGATCAGCGACAGCATCGAGCAACCAGCTTTGGCTCCCTGTTTCCTCGCCTGCCGCCAGGCTGGCAGCAGTTGGACTACCTGGCTGCGGGCTAGCTTGCCTAGCCAGATACCTGGCACGCCGACCCAAGGCACGCAGATCCGCCGGACCGATCCGCCACCGCTGCGAAGTCAACAACGCCACCACATCCTGCTGCCGACCCACGCCAGCCAGCAGACGAAGTGTGGCGACGACCGGCACGATCTCCGGCAGCTGCAGCAGGCCAGCCAGCCCAGCTACCTCGACTGGAATGTCTCTGGCCAGCAACGCTTCCCGGATCGAGGCGATGCCACTGTTGCGCCGCAGCAGCACTGCTATCTCGGACCACGGGGTGCCGGATTCGTGTTCGGCCCACACCTGCTCGGCAAGCCAGGCCGCCTCCTCGGCTTCGGTGGTGAACCCAGCCGCATCGACCTCACCGGCGACCGCTCCCGCCGGTGCCCGCAGGCTCACCCCCGCAGCCGCTTGGCTGGCGGCTAGCGCATTGCCGACGGCCAAGATTCGCTTGCCGCTACGTCGATTTATCGACAACTGAAAGTGTTGCGTTTCGGTGCTGCGACCCACGAATTCGCGGTCGAACTGTGCCAACGCGTCCGCTGCCGCCCCCCGCCAGCCATAGATGGCCTGCCGGGAATCACCCACCGCTGTCACCGGGAAACCCGAGTCTCGCCCAAACAGCGCGGCCAGCAGCCTAACCTGCGCCACCGAGGTGTCTTGGTACTCATCTAGCAAGGCGACCTGGTATCGGGTTCGCAACGCTTGCCCCACCGCTGGCACTGTCTCGGCCAACTGCACCGCGCTGCGCAGCTGGTCGGCGTACTCAACGATCCCATGTTGCTGTTTCAGCTGCTGGTATCGCTCCGCCAGATCCAGCAACTCCAGCCGCTCCTGCAGGGTCGCGAGCGCCTCCTGGCAGGGCTTGGGCAGCGACGCCTGGTCGCTGCCCGCCGCGAAGCGACGCGTCGCCGCCTCGGTGAATTCCCGCAACTGGTCGCCTGTAGCCAAGTGCGAGCCTAACTGCGAGTCCAATTCGAGCACCCGAGTGAGCAGGGTGCGCCACGCCAATCTGGTGATCTGACCGTAGGATTCCTCGGAGCTGCGCAGCGCGCGAGCGGCAAGCTGGAACCGGGCGGCACCGGTCACCAGCCGTTGGTCTTGCGGCAGTGCCAGCAGCATGCCGAACTCACTGACGAGCTGGCCAGCAAACGCATCGTATGTGTGGGCGACCGGGCCGGCTTGCTCTTGCTGCCCTTGCAATAACCCGGCTTTGGTGAGCGCGCTCAGGATGCGGTCGTTGAGTTCCGCTGCGGCCTTGTTGGTGAAAGTCAGCCCCAGCGCCTGATCGGCGCGGATCTGCCCGGTGCCAACAAGCCACACCACCCGCGCAGCCATCACGGTCGTCTTGCCGCTACCCGCACCTGCGGCGACGGTGCTGGGCCGCAACGGCGCACAGATAGCAGCCAGCTGTTCAGCCGAGAAGTCAATCCCCAACAGCCTGGATACATCCGGTGGGCGAGTCAGTTGCTTCATTGCCCGACCACCCGGTAGGACTGCAGCGCTGGGCAAGAAGCCGCAACGGCGCACCTAGCGCAGGCGGGCCCGGTCGTGGCCGGGTAGTCATCCGCTGCCAACAGCTTGCGGCCTTGGGCGAGCCGGTCGTGCATCCAGGTAGGCCCCACCTGCAGCGGCTCGCCGGGCAGCGTCGGCACCTTCGCTAGCGGCGGCTGGGCGCTGACTTTGGGTAGCGCCTCCCCCAGCCTTAGGTGCACCAGCTCCGCCCCCGCGACTGGCTCGGAGCTGATCTCGGCAAATGCGCCCTGCTGTGCCGCCAACTGGTACAACCCCAGCTGGATGCTGCTGGCGATCTCGGCCCTAGTGGGTCGGCTGCGCCCGGACTTGAAGTCCACGATTCGCAACCCTTCCGCAGCGAGTTCCAGCCGGTCGACGGTGCCGGTTAGCTCCACGCTTTCACCGGCCACATCGACGCTCACCGCAAACGGGATCTCTACCCCCAGCACCTGATTGCGGCTAGCGTCGCTCCAAGCCACCAACCTATCGATGGCGGCCTCAGCCGCTGCCTGCTCATGTTCGGCCCGCCAGCCCGCCTCGAACCAATCCGGGTCCCACTGCTGCGCTAGTCGCTGCTTGAGATCCGCCGCAGCAAGGTTTTCTGTATGAGCGCTGGCCGCCAACTCATGCAACAGCACGCCGATACGCGCCGCCCCCGATTGGATCGACTCCACCTCGGTATTGCGTTGCAGGAACCATCGCCGTGGGCACTGCAATAGCCGCTCCAGGGATGAAGCGCTGAAGGATATTTGCGTCGGCGCCGGGATCGGTTTGCCGCTGAGCGGCCGATTTGCCCACCAATTCGTTGGGACTGCTGCCGGGAAGACCGGACGGCCACGCTCATCGACCTCGCTTGCCAGCCTGGCGAGCCTAACCGCCGCCGCCCGCCGCAACACCGGCGACCCGTCGACAAGGCTACGTCGCAGCTCGGCCACCAGTTCCGGTGCGGCCAGGAATGTGGTTGCCGAGTTAGCTACCTCTTCGACCGCTACACCAAGCTGCGCAAGGAACCGTGAGGGTGCCACTTCCCCGGTGGCACGTCGGCGGCAGCCGCTGGCGGCCACACTTTCGCTGGCGCGAGCGCAACTGGCATATAACAGCCGCCGTTCCATATCGATCGCCGCCGCGGGCCGCGGCGGCAGCAGTTCGTGGCTGGTTAGCCTGGTTGGATCCAACAGGCCCCCGACGGCACCCCACCTAGGCCAGCCACCCTCCGTAAGACCAACCAGCCATATCCGTCGCCACGAATATGCCCGAGCCTGATGGGGAGTCATGATGCTCACGCCAGTGGCATAGTTGGCGCCCTCCCGCCGAGCATCTGCAGGCAAGGCCAATCCGGCGATTTCCTGCACGAAGGTGATGGCTCCACTCACCCCCGCCAGTTCGGCTCTTCGTTGCGCCTGCTCGAACAACTCGACGACCCCATCCAGGCTTTCGTTGGCGGCCCGCGAACCAGCCAGCGCCGCCCGGCGCAACCGATCCGGCCAGTCGGTGCCAACCCAGATACGCCACAGCGCTTCGCCGACGCTAGCGCCCTGCCGCAGCAGGCTGGCGGCCTGGCGCAGCAGCCGCGCCAGGCGCAACAGCTGGTCAGCTGTCGGATCATCACAGTTACGAAGCCGCTCCGGCGCGAACAACGCCACGGACAGCAGATTCGGCACCGCTTCAGCCTGGTTGTCGGGCTGCAGCCAGCGCCGAATCAGACTCCGGCGGGCAACCTGCGAAGCTGGGCACAGCGGTGAGCCCAGCAACCAGCTGGCTTCGGAAACGAGCGTTTCCTCGCCCCGCGCGACTGCCGCTAGCACCCGAAGCAGTAGCCGGACCGAGTCATGCTCGCCCAGCACTTTCGTGCCTATCCTGGACGCAACCCGAATGCCATGGCGTTCCAGCTCCTGCGCACAGCTATCACGCAGCGAACTGTCACGAACGACCACCCCGAGCTCGGTGGGAGATAATCCTTCGGCCAAACTGGCCCGCAGCTCTCCGGCCACCTGCGCCAGCTCCTCGGCCTCGTCGGCAAAGACTCGGGCACTCACTATCCCTGGATTCGACGGCCCGGAAGCAAGATCGACCCAACCAGCAGCAGGCAAGCTGCGCCCAACCTGCCGCAGTGCCGCCCGCACCGCCGGTCCGCAGCGGAACCCTTCATTGAGCTCGATGGTTTCCACCGCGAGCCCGGCGGGCCAGTCTGAGCTGCTGATACCGGCGGCACCCCGATAGTCGCCGAGACGTTGCGCTGGATCACCAAAGACCGTGATCGGCATCCCTAACCCGGCGAGGTCGGCTAGCAGGGCCACCGCTGAGGCATCTAGTTCCTGGCCGTCGTCAACCAGCACCGCGACGAAATCGCGGCGTAGCTGCTCGGCGATCTCGGTTGATTCCAGCAGCACCCGGGCCCGGTACAGCAGGTCGGCGTAATCCACTTTCAGATCCAGGTCGCCGATGGCTAGATACTCTGCCAGGAAGACGCCTGCGGCTTCGTATAGCGGATCGCCGGCTGCCTTGGCGATGGCGATTAGCCCGTCGGCTTCTAAGCCCAACTGGCGGGCCCTGGTCAGCGTCTCCCGCAGCTGGTCAGCAAACCGGGTGGTGGCAAGCGCTTGTCGCACCGACTCGGGCCAGGCCTGCGGATCTTGGGCTGCTAACAGTTCTTGAATGCGTCGCTGGTGTTCCGGGGCGCGCAGCAACTGCAGCGGTTCTATCCCGTAATCGAGCAGCAAACGCATCGCGAAGCCGTGCACGGTGGTTGCTCGCGGCCGCAATTGCCCTTTGCCTGAGCTGCGGATCACGTCGCGTCTGAGTTGTTGGGCCTGGGGCCTGGTGTGGGCAAGGATCGCCACCGAGGCTAGTTCGCTGCCAACCTGCATCAAGTTGACTGCGGCAGCCACTAATGCCGTGGTTTTACCGGTTCCTGGGCCGCCAATCACCAATCGAACACCTTCGCTCGGCGCGCTAGCCTGCAACTGCTTCACTGTCAGTTCCACCCCCGGGGCGCAAGCCAGCTGCCGCAGCTGCGCTGTCTTCCCGTCGGGTGCCATGTCCCAATCAAAGCACTCGCCGCTGACATGACCTGCCAATCCCGTAGGATAACTGCGAAGCCAACGCCGAGGATGTGCATGAACCCCACCGCCGAGTCTCAATCGCCTGAGCGGCTGCATTATGCCCATAATGCCGCCCCATGGCTCGCGGCCTGCAGCGACGTTGGCATGAGGCATAGCACCAACCAAGACGCCGTGTGCTTGGCACTCACTCCTGGCTCCGAGCGCACCGCGATCATCGCGGTCTCGGATGGCGTCAGCAGCGCCTACGGCGCAGAGGCGGCCTCGCAAGTCGCCAGCCAGACCTTTTGCCAAGAGCTAATCAACCAGACTGCACTGGGATCCCCTGGTGAGGCTTTTGCCAAAGCCTTCCGTGCCGCCAACGATGCCGTCCTGGCCGCCAGCGGCGACCAACCGCCCTCTGCGTGCACGCTCATCGGCGCACTGGTTTCCCCGTACGGCATCGTCGTCGGCAATGTGGGCGATTCCCGGGCTTACTGGATTTCCGACAACCACGAGGCGCAGCAACTGAGCGTCGACGATTCGCTTGCGCAAGCTCGGATCATGCTGGGCATGAGTCGAGCGGAAGCCGAAAACTCCCGGCAGGCGCATTCAATCACCAAGTGGCTCGGCCGCAATGCAGTCGATGTCATGCCTTCCCTGATGACCTATCGCCCCGAAACAGCCGGTTGGCTGCTAGTGTGCAGCGATGGCCTGTGGAACTACACCAGCGAGCCCGCCAACCTAGCCGACCTGGTCCTAGGGCTGGCCGAACAACACCACTTGGCTGCCGACCTTGCGGGTGCGCTGGTAGCTTGGGCCAACGCGCAGGGCGGCAGAGACAACATCACCGTCGCGTTGGCGCGTTTCGACCGCCGCTGACGATAAGCTAGCCACCCAACGAGTCCAGGAGATATTTGTGGAAATCAAGATCGGTGTGTGTGAAATCAGCCGCGAGATCGTAGTCAAGACCGACCAGTCGGCAGCCGATCTGCAGGAGTTGCTGCGCTCGGCGCTAACCGATCAGGGCTTGTTTGAAGTCACCGGTGAACATGGGCGACGAGTAGTCGTCCCCGCCGCAAAGATCGCTTACCTAGATTTCGGCCCCGCGGATGCGCGTCCGGTCGGTTTCGGCAGCGTGGAGTAAACTGTAGCGCGAACGATACGCCAGCCACCTTTGGGCTGGCTTGAGACAAAGGTTGAATCCTGAGCGAGAGCAACGAAACATTTGCGGATCTTGGCGTGATCCCAGCCATCTCGGAGGCACTATCCGAGACCGGAATCGTCAATCCCTTTCCTATCCAGTCCCTTACCATTCCGCTAACCCTTGAGGGCAACGACATCATCGGGCAGGCCCGCACCGGCACCGGCAAGACGCTGGCGTTCGGCATCACGCTGCTGCAGCGGCTGGCACGCAGCGATGAGCAGGGCAAAGAACACGGCAAGCCGCGGGCACTTGTCATCACCCCGACCCGTGAGCTGGCGTTGCAAGTCAGCCGCGATCTTGAAGTGGCTGGCGGCAAGCTCGATAGCCGGGTGCTGTGTATCTACGGCGGCACGCCGTATGAGGATCAGCTGTCGGCGCTGGCTGACGGCATCGACGTGGCCGTGGGCACGCCCGGGCGATTGCTGGATCTGTACAACCGGCGGGAGCTGAAGCTGGACAAGGTAGAGGTGCTCGTACTAGACGAGGCCGACGAAATGCTCGATCTGGGCTTCCTGCCCGACATTGAGCGCCTGCTGGCCGCCACCCCGAAGGATCGCCAGACGCTACTGTTCTCGGCCACCATGCCTGCCCCAATCATGGCTTTGGCACGGGCGACGCTGAACCGGCCGATCAACATCCGCGCCGAGGGCCACGACGCCAAGGCGACCGTGCCGGATATCACGCAGTTCGCTTACCAGGCGCACGATCTGGACAAGCCCGAGATGTTGGCCCGGCTACTGCAGGGCAAGCAGACCACCAGAACCATCGTTTTCACGCGCACGAAGCGCTCCGCCCAGCGCCTGGTCGACGACCTGGTGGATCGCGGGTTCTCGGCGGTGACGATCCACGGCGACCTGAACCAGGCGGCCCGGGAACGCGCGCTGCGCAAGTTCCGAGAAGGCAAAGCCTCGACGCTGATCGCCACCGATGTGGCCGCCCGCGGCATCGACATCACCGCGGTTAGCCACGTGGTCAACTACGAGTGCCCGGATTCCGATGCCACCTACATTCACCGCATCGGCCGCACGGGCCGGGCCGGGATGACCGGCGTGTCGGTAACCCTGGTGGACTGGCCGGATGTGGCGCGCTGGCGCATGATCGATCAGGCCCTAGACCTGGGGCTTTCCGAGCCTGCGGAAACCTATTCGTCCTCGCCGCACCTGTATACGGATCTCGATATCCCGGAGGGCACCAAGGGTCGCATCGGCAGCCCGAAGAAGCCCAAGCGAGACAAGCACGGAGGTAGAGATGAGCGTGGCAACGGCAAAGGCGAAGGCCGAGGCCGTCGGCGCCGCAAGTCCGAGGATAAGCAGGCGGAGGCCACTGGCAGCAAGCCTCGTCGGCGCCGTAAGCGTCGCCGGGCTGGCGTGGATGTCACCTCGCGGCCCGCACCTCGTTGAGGGTGGCGTCAGCGACTTCGTTGGCACGCTGGTTGCCACGCTGCAGCACCTCACGAAGGTAGTCGGGGTTGGCGGCAAGTTCTGCCCGGCGCTGGCGAATCGGCGCGAAGCGTTCGTTGACCGCCTCGGTTACCAGGCGCTTTAGGCCGCCGCCACCACCGTCGCCGATCTCCTCGGCAATCGCGACGGGATCACGATCCAGGCTCAGCGCCGCGATCCGCACCAGGTTCGAGACCTCGGGGCGGTTATCGGGGTCGTAGCTAATGTGCCGGTCAGAGTCGGTGACGGCACGCTTGATGAGCTTCGCGGTCTGGTCGGCATCCATGCCGATCTCGATCGTGTTGTTCTTAGACTTGCTCATCTTGGCCCCGTCGAGCCCCAGAATCGTGCCGGAGTTGCTGAGCAGCGCTTCCGGTTCTGGGAATACCGCGCGCTCTGGGGTGGCGCGCCCGTAGCGCTCGTCGAAGCGTCGCGCAATCACCCGGGTCTGTTCGAGGTGCGGCAACTGGTCTGGCCCGACCGGCACCAGGTTTGCCTTGCAGAACAAGATGTCGGCGGCCTGGTGCACCGGATAGGTGAGCATCAGCCCGGACATCGGACGGTTGCCGGAATCGGCCAGCTCGGTCTTGACGGTGGGGTTGCGCCGCAGCTCGGCGTCGGTGGCCAGCGACAGGAACGGAAGCATCAGTTGGTTGAGCCCCGCGACCGCAGAGTGGGTGAAGATCGTGACGTTGTCTGCAGCCAGGCCGCAGGCCAGGTAGTCGGTCAGCAGCGAGTAAACGCGATCCCGGATCGGCCCGATGCCATCACGGTCGGTGATCACCTGGTAGTCAGCGATCACGACGAAGGTTTCTACGCCCAGCCCAGCTAGCCG
>PDSD01000092.1 GCA_002748325.1 Arachnia propionica
GCGTACCGGGAGACGCTGCGCCGTCCGGTCGAGAAGGTCGAATACACCCACAAGAAGCAGTCCGGTGGTTCGGGTCAGTATGGCCGCGTGATCATCAACTTGGAACCGGCAGAGGCCGGCGCAGGCTATGAGTTCGTCAACGCCGTCACTGGTGGCCGGATCCCCAAGGAGTACATTCCTTCGGTCGATGCCGGCGTCAAGGAGGCCATGCAGTTTGGCGTACTGGCCGGCTACCCGGTTGAGGACGTCAAGGTCACCCTGGTCGATGGCGCTTACCACGATGTGGACTCCTCCGAGCTTGCGTTCAAGATTGCTGGCTCGATGGCGTTCAAGGAGGCCGCTCGCAAGGCGTCCCCCGCGCTGCTGGAGCCGATGATGGCGGTGGACGTCACCACCCCTGAGGATTACCTCGGTACTGTGATCGGTGACCTCAACTCGCGGCGTGGCCACATCCAGTCGATGGACGAGGAGCACGGCAACCGGGTCGTTAAGGCCCTCGTGCCTCTGAGCGAGATGTTTGGCTACGTCGGAGACCTCCGGTCGAAGACCTCGGGTCAGGCGAACTACTCGATGGAGTTCCACTCCTACGCAGAGTGCCCGCAGTCGGTTTCGGAAGAGATCGTCCAGAAAGCTCGCGGCGAGTAGACGAAGAGCACTTGCACAAGGGGTCGGCAGCTTGGCTGCCGGCCCCTTGTTCCATCCCGGTACGCCGGCTGGTCGGCTTTGGAACGGACTAGGCAGGGTTTCCAATCGGTGATTGTCTGGGTTTGCGCGGCGACCAATTGCCGCCAGCACGCTATCGGTACTGGCCTGAACCACATGGGGTAGGCTCGGAGCGTGACTGACGTCTCCGTGCTGGAAAACCCCGTAGTGATCGGGGATTCGATATCGTTCGGCCAATTCGATGCTGAGGTCGGCGGTTGGGTAACTCGGCTGCGACTGAAACTTGAAGCTGCTGGACACGGGGCGAACGTCTATAACTTGGGCATCAACGGCGATACCAGTGACGGGGTTCTGGCACGTCTGGATGAGGTTTGGCGCCGTGATCCGACGTTGTTGCTGGTGGCGATCGGAATCAATGACTCCCGCCTAGAGCCGCCTGCGGGCGAGGCGTTCGTGCCGATTGAGCGCTATGCCGCCAACCTGGAGGCTGTTGCGGTGGCGGCCAAAGAACGCGGAGTGCCAGTCGTCTTCGTTGGCGTCTTGCCAATCTGTGAACATGACATGGTTCGCCTCCCTGGTGGCAGCCAGTACTTCGATCACCTTGGCTGCAGCTACGACCAAATCGCGCGGCAGACTGCTGAGCGCAACGGTTGCGGATTCATAGATGTGGCATCAGAGGCCCGACGAGTCGATTGGCGGGCGCTGCTCAGCGATGGGCTGCATCCGAACTCTGAGGGTCATGAGGTGGTGGCTGACGTGGTGTGCGGTTGGCTCTTGGCGTGGGTGACCCGCACCTCTTAGGACGGGCGTACTAGTCATTTGGCGTGCCGCTCTGTAGTTTGACATCCCGGGTTTCTGTAACTCGCACGGGGGCAATGAGTGGTTTG
>PDSD01000095.1 GCA_002748325.1 Arachnia propionica
CCGGTGACGTCACCCTTGTAAATCCAGACCTTGACGCCGATGCGGCCGAAGGTCGTGCGGGCCTCGTAGAAGCCGTAGTCAATGTCGGCGCGCAGCGTGTGCAGCGGCACCTGGCCATCGCGGTAACCCTCGGAGCGCGACATTTCCGCGCCACCAAGTCGACCGGAGCACTTGATGCGAATGCCCTTGGCGCCAGCGCGCATCGCCGACTGCTGCGCCTTGCGCATCGCGCGACGGAAAGCCACGCGGGCACCGAGCTGCTCGGCGACACCCTGGGCGACCAACTGCGCGTCGGTCTCGGGGTTCTTCACCTCAAGAATGTTGAGCTGCACCTGCTTGCCGGTCAGCTTCTCCAACTCACTGCGCACCCGCTCCGCCTCGGCGCCATTGCGGCCGATGACGATGCCGGGACGGGCAGCGTGCAGGAACAAAGTGACGCGCTCGGAGCGGCGCTCAATCTCGATCGAGCTGATGCCAGCGCGCTCGAGGTTCTTGGTCAGGTACTCCCGAATCTTGACATCCTCACCGAGCAACTGCGAGTACTGCTTTTCGGAGTACCAGCGGGTGATGTGATCGGTGGTGATGCCCAACCGGAAGCCATTCGGATTGATCTTTTGACCCATGCTCAGGCCTCCTTCGACTCGCGGGGTTCGACAACGATGGTGATGTGGGCACCGCGCTTCAGGATTCGGCTCGCCGAGCCCTTCGCACGGGGGCGGATGCGACGCAGCGTCATGCCTTCGTCTACAAACGCCTTGGAGATATACAGCTCATCCCGGTTCAGTTCTTCGGTGGCCTCTGCGTTGGCGGCAGCAGAATCGACCACCTTGTAGACCGGCTCTGAAGCGGCCTGCGGCGCAAACTTCAGCACAACCAGTGCCTCGGCGACGTCCATCCCACGAACCAGGTCGACCACTCGCCGGACCTTGGTCGGGCTCATCCGCACGTGGCGCGCAATGGCGTACGAGCCAGGACGATCCCCGAGCAGGACCTCGCGACGACGACTCTTGCCGTTCTCGTTGCTCATTATCGAATCAGTTCCTTATCTCGCGCCTAGCGGCGACGGGCCTTCTTGTCGTCCTTCACGTGACCCCGGAAGGTCCGCGTGGGGGCAAACTCGCCCAACTTGTGGCCAATCATCGACTCGGTGATGAACACCGGGACGTGCTTGCGACCGTCGTGCACCGCGATGGTGTGGCCGAGCATGTCGGGCACGATCATCGAACGGCGTGACCAGGTCTTGATGACTTGCTTGGTGCCCTTCTCGTTTTGAGCCTCGACCTTCTTGGCCAGGTGGTCGTCAACGAAGGGACCCTTCTTCAGGCTGCGTGGCATATCTCTTTGGGCTCCCTATCAGCGTTTCTTACCGGACTTGCGACGACGAATAATCATGCGACTGCTCGCCTTGTTCTTGTTGCGGGTGCGGCCCTCAGGCTTGCCCCACGGGGATACTGGGTGACGACCACCAGAGGTGCGGCCTTCGCCACCACCA
>PDSD01000036.1 GCA_002748325.1 Arachnia propionica
GGGGTCATCATCGCGGCCTACGCCATCAACGCCCACCAGGCATTCATCTACGTGCGCGGCGAGGTGCTGCACGTGATTCGCCGGCTCCGCGCGGCCGTCGAGGAGGCCTATGCGGCCGGTTATCTCGGCTCCGATGTCATGGGCAGCGGCTACGAGATGAACCTGATCGTGCATGCCGGTGCTGGCGCCTACATCTGCGGTGAGGAAACCGCGCTGCTGGACTCGCTGGAGGGCCGTCGCGGGCAGCCCCGGCTGCGGCCGCCGTTCCCCGCCGTGGCCGGCCTGTACGCCTGCCCGACCGTGGTCAATAACGTCGAGTCCATCGCCTCGGTGCCCGCTATCGTTACCGGCGGCAAGGAATGGTTCCAGTCGATGGGGACCGAGAAATCCAAGGGCATGACGCTGTACTCGGTCTCCGGGCACGTCGAGCGACCCGGCCAGTTCGAGGCCCCGCTGGGCATCACCTACCGGCAGCTGTTGGAGCTAGCCGGTGGCATCCGCGCGGGACACGAGCTGAAGTTCTTCACCCCGGGCGGCTCGTCCACGCCGATCCTGACCCCGGAGCACCTGGATATTCCGCTGGACTATGAAGGCGTCGCTGGCGCTGGCTCCATGCTGGGCACCAAAGCGCTGCAGACCTTCGACGAGACCACCTCGGTGGTGCGCACCACGCTGCGCTGGGTCGAGTTTTACAAGCACGAGTCCTGCGGCAAGTGCACGCCCTGCCGCGAAGGTTCCTGGTGGCTGGTGCAGTTGCTGATGGAGTTCGAGGCGGGCACGGCCCGCGAGGGCGACGTCGACAAGCTGCTAGACATCTGCGACAGCATCGGCGGCCGCTCGTTCTGCGCCCTGGCTGACGGTGCCGTCGCCGCCGTACGCAGCGCCGTCCAGCACTTCCGGGACGAGTTTGAACAGGGCTACCACACGCCAGCGTGGGAGTTGTTCCCCTACGAGAAGAGCGCGTTGTTTGCGACTGAAGGAGGCCAGCGGTGAGTACTGACACCAAAGACGTCGCAGTGGCGCAAGAGCTAGTCACCCTGACGATTGACGGCAACGAGGTCAGCGTGCCCAAGGGCACCCTGATCATCCGGGCCGCCGAGATGATCGGCACCGCGATCCCGCGGTTCTGCGACCATCCGCTGCTTGACCCGGTGGGGGCCTGCCGACAGTGCATGGTGGAAATCCCTGACGCCGGTAACGGCCGGGGCTTCCCCAAGCCGCAGGCATCCTGCACGATGCCAGTGGCCGAAGGCATGGTCGTCAAGACCCAGGTGACCTCCGAGGAGGCCGACCGGGCCCAGAAGGGCATCCTGGAACTGCTGCTCATCAACCACCCGCTCGACTGTCCGGTGTGTGACAAGGGCGGCGAATGCCCGCTGCAAAACCAGGCGTTGAGCCACGGCCGCGGCGAATCGCGGTTTGGCAAGGCCAAGCGCACCTTCCCCAAGCCGGTCAACGTGTCGGCCCAAATCCTGCTGGACCGCGAGCGCTGCGTGCTGTGTGCGCGCTGCACCCGATTCTCCGAGCAGATCTCGGGCGACCCGTTCATCTCGCTGGTCGAGCGCGGCGCGCTGCAGCAGGTCGGCATCTACGAGCAGGATCCGTACGACTCCTACTTCTCCGGCAACGTCGTGCAGATCTGCCCGGTTGGTGCGCTGACCTCGGCGTCCTACCGGTTCCAGTCGCGGCCGTTCGACCTGGTTTCCACGATGACCACCTGCGAACACTGCGCCTCGGGCTGCTCGCTTAGGGCCGACCATCGGCACTACCAGGTCAAGCGCCGCCAGGCCGGTACCGACGGCGACGTCAACGAGGAATGGAACTGCGACAAGGGGCGCTTCGCCTTCAAGTACGGTCGCGGCGAGGATCGACTGACGCACCCGCTGGTGCGCCGCGACGGCGAACTGCAACCGGCCAGCTGGCCAGAAGCAATTGACGCCGCCGTCGACGGGCTACTGGCCGCGAAGAAAACCGGCGTCCTGGTCGGCGGTCGGCTGACCGTCGAAAACGCCTACGGCTATTCGCGGTTCGCCCGCACCGTCCTGGGCACCAACAACATCGACTACCGGGCCCGGGCGCTGTCGGCCGAAGAGGCCGACTTCCTGGGCGCGCTGGTGGCTGGCCGCGAAGTCGGCGACCTGGCCACCTTCGCCGACCTGGAGCAAGCCAAGCGGGTCGTGTGCGTGAGCTTCGAGCCCGAAGAGGAAGCCCCATCGGTGTTCCTGCGGCTACGCAAAGCCGTGCGCAAGCGCGGCGTCGAGGTGCTGACCATCGCCCCGTTCACCTCGCGTGGTGCCGAGAAACTGTCCGCGACACTGATCGCCGTCAAACCCGGCGACGAGGCGGACGCGGTGCAACGGCTAGAACTGGGCAGCGACGACGTGCTCCTGATCGGGGAGCGGGCAGCCGCCCTGCCCGGCCTGCTGTCCGCGCTGGCCGCCAAGATCGACGCCAGCGGCGCGAAGTTCGCCTGGATTCCGCGACGCGCCGGCGAAACCGGCGCGCTGGCTGCGGGCTGCCTGCCGAACCTGCTGCCGGGCGGTAGGCCACTGAGCGACGCTAAAGCCCGCGTAGACGTGGCCTCGGCCTGGGGCGCGGCCACGATCGACCAGACTCCCGGGCTGGATGCCGACCAGCAGTTGGCCGCCGCCGCAGCTGGCGAACTGGACGCGCTGGTGGTAGCTGGGGTTGATCCGGCGGACCTGGCAGATCCGGCCACCGCGCTGGCCGGGCTCGCTGGCGTCGGCTTCTTGGTCAGCATCGAGCAGCGCCGCAGCGCCGTCGTCGAACACGCCGACGTGGTGTTCCCCGCAGCGCTCATCGAAGAACAATCCGGCCACTTCCTGAACTGGGAGCAGCGGGCCCGGCGGGTCAACCTGATCAATCGTTCCGCCCGCAGCTTCATGAGTGACCTGCGGATCCTGGCCGCGCTGGCTGATGCGATGGACGCCGACCTGGGCTTCCGCACCCCCAAGGCCGCTTGGGATGACCTGCAGGAACTCGGCCCGTGGGACGGGGCGAGGACCGCGCCGCCGAAGCAGGCGGCGACGAGCGCCAAGTCCGGGGTGGTGCTGGCCAGTTGGCGGCAGCTCCTGGACGCTGGCAACGGCTGCGACAATGCCGCTGAGCTGCGGGCCACCGCCCGGGAGGCCAAGTTGCTCACCAACCCGACCACCGCCCAAGCACTCGGCAACCCCGAGGTGGTTTCGGTGCGAGCGGGGGATAGGCGAGCGGTGCTGCCGCTAGTGGTCGCCCCCGACATGGTGGACGACGTGGTGTGGGTGCCGATGAATCCCAGCGCAGATGATCGGCTGTCAGTGTTGCCCGGTACGCCGGTCGAAGTGATGCCGGTCCGGGCTGGCGAGGGCGAGGAGTAAAACGATGTTCTTCCAAGACCCCTGGTGGCTCATCCTGATCAAGGTCGTGGCGCTATTCGTCATCCTGTTGGTCTGGACCATCTTCAACGTTTGGTACGAGCGGCGGCTGGTGGGCAAAATGCAGCACCGCCTCGGCCCGATCATGAACGGCCCGTTCGGCCTCGGCCAAGCCGTCGGCGACGGCACGAAGCTCCTACTCAAGGAGGACTTCCGGCCCACCGGCACCGACAAGTGGATTTTCAACTTGGCCCCGGTGCTCACTGGCGTGGCAGCCTTCACCACCTGGACGGTGATCCCGTTCGGCGGCGAGGTGGAAATGTTCGGCGTCACCACCCGGCTCCAGGTCACCGACCTGCCGGTCGCGATTCTGTTCATCCTGGCTATCGCCTCCATCGGCATTTACGGCATCGTGCTGGCCGGTTGGGCATCCAACTCGACGTATTCGTTCCTTGGCTCGATGCGGTCCAGTGCCCAGATGATCTCCTACGAGATTGCGATGGGCCTGGCCATGGTCGGGGTATTCATGATGTCGGGGGCGATGTCGACCTCGCAGATCGTGGAGGCTCAGCGCACCACCATCCTGCTGCGGGTGCCGTTCACCGACATCACCGCCGACCCGGGCATCAGCGGCTGGTACGCGCTGCTGCTGTTCCCGTCCTTCGCGATCTATGCCATCGCCATGGTCGCCGAGACCAACCGGGCACCATTCGACCTGCCCGAGTGCGAGTCCGAGCTCGTCTCGGGCTACCTAACTGAGTACTCCGGGTTCCGCTACGCGATGTACTTCCTAGCCGAATACATCAACATGGCCACCGTGTCTGCCGTGGCAACCACTCTGTTCATGGGCGGCTATCTGGCGCCGTGGCCACTGAACCTGATCGAGGTCCTGAACAACCCGTGGCTAGGCCCGGTCTGGTTCATAATCAAGGTGCAGCTATTCATCTCGGTATTCGTGTGGCTGCGCGGCACACTGCCGCGCTTCCGCTACGACCAGTTCATGTCGTTGGGCTGGAAATGGCTGATCGAGATCGCGCTGGTCTGGATCGTGCTCGTGGCGCTGTTCCCGAACTACACGATCGGCATGTCGCTGGCACTGCTGGCGATTCTGCTGTTGTTGATCGGTGACGACGACAAGTCGAGCGACGAAGAAACAGAACCAGCAGTTGCGGCAGCAGCTACCGCCGAGGACGAGGCCGAAGAAGAATTCGATCCGTTCGCCGGTGGCTATCCGGTGCCGCCGAGACCTGGCCAACGGCTGCCAGGAACGGCCACTGTCATCGCTGCTGCCGCCACCGAGACCTTGGCCGATGAGGCCGAACTCAGCACGCAAGGGGAGGACGCCTGATGGGAGTGTTCGATCCGTGGGCCGGTTTCGGCGTCACGTTTAAGACAATTTTCCGCAAAACCTTCACGCAGGGATATCCGCAGAAGGGCCGCGAAAAGGTCACGATGCCGCGCTTCCACGGCCGGCATCAGCTGAACCGCTGGCCCGACGGCCTGGAGAAGTGTGTCGGCTGCGAGCTGTGCGCGTGGGCCTGCCCGGCCGACGCGATCTACGTCGAGGGTGCCGACAACACCGACGACGAGCGCTACTCGCCAGGGGAGCGCTACGGCCGGGTCTACCAGATCAACTATCTGCGCTGCATTTTCTGCGGCCTGTGCATCGAGGCTTGCCCGACTAGGGCGCTGACCATGACCAACGAGTTCAAGTTGGCCGACAAGACCCGCCAGGATCTGATCTATGAAAAGCAGGACCTGCTGGCACCGCTGCTGACCGGCATGGAGGCCCCGCCGCATCCGCGGCGGCTCGGCGACGACGAAACGACTTACTTCCTTGGGCTGCCGGAGAACGGCCAGCCTGACACCCGGACTGGAGGTGGGGCACGATGACGTTGTTGCCGCTAGTAACAGCCGACCAGGTCGCCTTCTGGATCTTGGCGCCGGTCATTGTGCTGTGCGCGCTGGGCGTGGTGCTGCTACGCAAGCCGGTGCATTCGGCCGTGAGCATGGCCGGGGTGATGGTTAGCCTCGCGGTGCTGTACGCCGCCCAGGACGCCCCGTTCCTGTTCGTGGTGCAGATCATCGTCTACACCGGCGCGATCTTGATGCTGTTCTTGTTCGTCGTGATGCTGATCGGCACCGACGTCGCCGACTCGTTCGTCGAGACGATCCAGGGCCATCGGTTCGCCTCGGTCCTGGCTAGCGCCGGGCTCGGGCTGCTGCTGGTGCTGGCCGTCGGCCAGTACACGGTCGTCGGCGGGCCTGCCGGGTTGCAGCAGGCCAACACCGAGCACGGCGGCAACCTGGAGGGCATCTCGGCGCTGCTGTTCCACGATTATGTGTTCTTGTTTGAGGCGGTCGCGGCGCTGCTGATCATCGGTGCCGTTGGTGCCATGGTGCTGCAGCATGGCGAGCGGCTAAGCGAGAAGAAGACGCAGGTGAGCGAGGCTGGCAAGCGAATGGATCGCTACATTGAGGAGGGCATCGATCCCGGCCCCACGCCAAGCTCCGGCGTGTTCGCCCAACACAACTCCATCTCCACCCCGGCCTTGCTGGCCGATGGCTCCCCGGCTCGCGCCTCGGTGTCACCGACCCTGGCAGGCCGCGGTGCGATCACCGAGGCCGAGGAGTTGGCGGCTCCGGCAGTCACCGCGATCCAGGCCATCGAACAGGCCGAGGCCGAAGCGAGGGGAGACGCATAGTGAGCACCCAGGCATATCTGATTCTCGCGGCGATCCTGTTCGCCATCGGCGTCGCCGGATTCCTGATCCGGCGCAACGCCATCATCGTGTTCATGTGCGTCGAGTTGATGCTCAACGCCACCAACCTGGCCTTCGTCGCGTTCTCCCGGCAGCACGGCAACCTAACCGGGCAAGTCTCGGCTTTCTTCGTGATGGTGGTTGCCGCGGCCGAGGTCGTGGTCGGGCTGGCGATCATCGTGTCCATCTACCGTGCACGTCGTTCGGCCTCGGTCGATGACGCCAACCTGCTGAAGTTCTAGAGGAGACACCAACGTGCATCTACTAGAAATTGTGACCACGATCCCGGCCACCGGGCTGTTTAGCCTGGCGTGGCTGCTGATCGCCATTCCGCTTGCCTCGGCAGCCTTCCTGCTGGTGGTGGCGCGGCGCAGCAACGGTTGGGGCCACCTGCTGGCCACCGCAGCGGTGCTGGCGTCGTTCGTCATCGGGTTCATCCTGTTTGCCTCAATGCTGTCGGCCAAGCCCGACGCCCGGGCGGTGTCGGTGCCGCTTTATGAGTGGGTCAAAACCGGGGACTGGAGCCTGAGCTTCGGGCTGCTGGTCGACCAGCTGTCCATCCTGTTCGTGCTGCTGATCACCGGCGTGGGTTCGCTGATCCACATCTACTCCATCGGCTACATGGCCCACGACGAGAACCGCCGCCGTTTCTTCGCCTACCTGAACCTGTTCATCGCCGCGATGCTGACGCTGGTGCTGGCCGACAGCTACGTGATGCTGTTCATCGGCTGGGAAGGCGTCGGTCTGGCCAGCTATCTGCTGATCAGCTTCTGGCAGCACAAGCCGTCCGCGGCCGCAGCCGGTAAGAAGGCGTTCGTCGTCAACCGTGTCGGCGACCTGGGCATGACCATGGGGATCTTCACCATGCTGGCCATGTTCGGCTCCACCTCGTTCGCGACGGTCAACGAGCACGCAGACCAGCTGAGCCCGTTCTGGGCCACGACGCTCGGCCTGCTGCTGTTGCTGGGGGCCTGCGGCAAGTCCGCCCAGGTGCCGCTGCAGTCGTGGTTGCTGGACGCCATGGAAGGCCCCACGCCGGTGTCGGCGCTCATCCACGCGGCGACGATGGTGACCGCGGGCGTCTACCTGGTGGTTCGCTCGCACGCGATCTACGCCCAGAGTGAGGCGGCGCTGCTGGCGGTGGCGATCGTCGGCACCGTGACGTTGCTGGCTGGTGCCTGGATCGGCTCCAGCAAGGACGACATCAAGAAGGTACTGG
>PDSD01000037.1 GCA_002748325.1 Arachnia propionica
ACCGTGGCAACACCAAACAAGACAGCGGTCAGGGCGAGCGTCAGCAACGCCACCCTGACCGCTTTGGTCGTCTCCACTCAGATAGACGCGATCTGCTCGGCGAGCGAGTCCGCGCCATCCACCAGGCGGACGCCAGGCGTGGTCTCCGAGAACGGCAGGGTCACGTAGGCCTTGGCCTGAACGGCCTTGAGCTTACTGAGCACCGGATCGTTCTCCATGTAGTCGATCTTGCTCTGCGCGGTGGACCAGGAGGCCTCGGCCAGCACGATCACGTCGGGATCGGCCTCGATGACCTTCTCCCAGCTCATGGTCTCCCAGTTACCGGGCACGTCGGCGAAGATGTTGGTCGCGCCAACGGCGTCCATGATGATCTGCGGGCCACCCTCACCGGCGCCAGCGAAGGGCTCCTTGTCGCCCGAGTCGAACCAGAAAACCTTCTTGCCCTTACCAGCAGCAGCCTCGGTCAGCTTGGCGAGTTCATTCTTCTGCTCTTCAATCAGCTTGTCCGCGCGGTCGCTAACACCGAAGATCTTGCCGATTTCGGCAATCTCGGCCCAAGCGTGCTCCATGTCACCCTCAGCCTTGTCGGCATCCTCGGGGCAGTAGAACGGGCTGATGTAGGTGTTGACCTTCTCGCCAGCCAGTTCCTCGCGGGTACCGATGGCCTTGTCGGTGAAGGCGGAGCTGTAGGAGGCGTAGGCGAAGTCAGCCTTGGCCTCCAGGAACTCTTCCTTGGACGGGTACTCATCCGAGAGCACCTTCACCTTCTTGTAGGCCTCTTCCCAACGTGGGGAAATCTGGTCGTCGAGGTAGGCGGTGCCAACCATTACGTCTTCGAGGCCGAGCGCCAGCATGACCTCGGTGGCGCCTTGGTTCATAGTGACGGCCGCCTTGGGGGCTGCCTCGTAGGTGGTTTCAACGCCACAGTTAGTAATGGTTACCGGGAAGGCGCCAGCGGCTTCTTCCTGGGTCTCGGTGGTCGCCGCAGCACTCGCCTCGGCGGTGGCGTCGGCGGATTCGGGGGTTTCGGTGGGAGCACCGACGCAGCCGCTCAGGGCCAATAGGGCCGCCATGAGCGCGGCTACGGTCAACGGAAAGCGCGAAGATTGCATGAAAACTCGTTTCACTCAGGCCTTTTCGCGAGGCAGTAACGAAGTGCCGGCAGGTCTTCGGACTTGAGCTCATCCCGACCGAGCGTCTTCCCAGGTCTCCCCAGTGACGTAAATGCTCGGTCGGTCCCTCTTACCGCTGCGCGTCAGTTCCGGAATTACACCGGATTCCCTTGCACCGGGTGGTGCCACCGACCGTCTAACGGTACCACGGTGACCAGACCCACCAATTATTCGCGGGAAGATCACCTACAGCAGTTCGGACCGCTGGAAGCTCTGCCCGCCGATGCCTGCCTCAATGAAGGCCAGCACCGTCTCGTACCAGATCTTGGCGTTGTTGGGCCGCAGGATCCAGTGGTTTTCGTCTGGGAAGTACAGGAACTTGTGTGGGAAATCGGCTTCCTCCCCTGCCCAATTGGATGTCAAGTCCCACCACAGCGCCAGACCCTCGCCGAGCGGCACTCGATAGTCTTTGTCGCCGTGGATCACCAGCATCGGGGTGGTGATGTTGGCGAGGCTGTGGTGTGGGGAGTTGTCGCGGCGCATCTGCTCGGTCAGCTCGCGGGCCCAATACCAAGCGGCATCGGTGGTGGCGTTGAAACTGCTTAGGTTCCACAACCCGGCATGCGAGACAATCGCCCGGAATCGGTCGGTGTGTCCGGCAATCCAGTTGACCATGTAGCCGCCGAATGAGCCGCCCATGGCGACGGCGCGGGTAGCGTCAATGTCGGCCCGTTCGATGGTCTCGTCGGTGATGGCCATGAGATCGGCGTAGGTTTCCTGGCCCCAGCGAGCCCAGCCACGCTGGATAACTGCCTGGCCGTAGCCGGTCGATAGCGCCGGGTCGGGCAGCAGCACCGCCCAGCCGCGGGCCGCCAGCAGCCACGGCGTCCAGCGCCACGACCAGGCGTTCCAGGAGTTCAGCGGGCCACCATGCACCCATAGCGCGAGCGGCGCCGGGTCGTCGGCGCTGGCAGTTTCGGGCAGCACCAGCCAGCCGGGCACCCGGACTCCGTCGGCGGTAGTGGTCTCGACGCGTTCCAGCCGCCCAGGCAGTTCGGGATAGTCGACGGGACGCCACAACTCGGCGACCTCTCCGGTGGTGGTATCGACAGCGACCACCGTCCCGGGGTCGAGGTAGGAGCTGCGCACCGCGTACAGCGTCGAGCCGTCGGCCGAAAGCTGTACGGCAGAAAACGCTCCGAAATCGGTCAACCGGCGAACCTCGTCGGTGGAGAGGTCGATGGCGAACAGCGGGTGATGCCCGTCGTCGTCGGCGCTCACGTATAGCAACTGGTTGTCGGGGCTGAAGGCGATGGGAGCGGCCCAGCGGTCCCAGTCGGCGGCCAGAGCCCGGCCGTTGCCCTGCCTGTCGGTCAGCCACAGCGAACGCTTTGGTGCGAGCTGCGCGCTGGACTGGGCGATGCGGACACAGGCGATCAGGCTGGCATCGGCCGAGATTACCGGCTGCCCGAAGCCGTCTTGGTCGTCCTGGGCCAACACGGTGCGGTCGCCGGTGGCGGTATCAATGGCGATCACCGCATTGGCGATCTCGTAGACGAACGTTCGGCACTCGCTGTCCGTTCGGCTCCGGAGTCGAGATCTAGCCGCAGCAGCCGGTTGGCCACCGGGCCGAGATCGTGGTCCCAGAACCGAACCGGATAGGCCTCGTGCAGGATCGCCGAAACCTGGTGTTCGCGTCGCCGGGCTCGCTTGTCGGCGTCGGCGTCCTCGTCAGCCGCGTCCAGATGGGTGGGTGCCAGCGCAATCATGACGTCGGAGCGGGCCGCAGTGATGATGCGGGAATAGCCGCCGCTGCGCTGCGCGATCGGGTAAGCCTCACCGCCAGTGGCTGGCAGCAGCCACAGCGCCGAGACATCCTCGCTCGGCTCCCCGTCGGCCTTGGCAGGCAGGTCCCGTTTGGCACCAAATACAAAGTCGCCGCCGGGCAAGCAGGCACCGAAGCTCTCGCCGCCGGTGCCCCTGGTCAGGCGCTGCGGCGGCAGCTGCCCACTCAGGTCGAGCCGCCACCAGCAGCTAGTGTTGCCGGTCTGCTTGGCGTCTAGCGAGGCGACCGAGACCATCAGGGTGCCGTTGTCGCCAAGCACCAGCCCACCCAGCCGGGGCAGGCTTACGAAACCAGCAATGTCACGCCAATCGGCCATGTTGTTCATTGCTCCACTCTACGATGGCGAGCACAATGCAGTCGTGCGGCCACACCAACTAGTAACCCGTGACCAGCTGCATCACCCAACCACCCCCACCATCACATAAAGGTGCCCACAGGTAACCAGATGTTGCACGAACGTGCGCACCGCTTGCTGGATGGGTGCAAGTGATCCAAGCTGGTACTGGCAAAGCAAAGGAGCACAATGTCGTATCAGCTTTCAGTAACCCAACGCGAGGCGGCCCTCACCGCCCTCGGTGAAGAAGAATTCGATTGCCTCGTCATCGGCGGCGGCGTCACCGGCGCCGGTATCGCCCTAGACGCGGCTTCGCGAGGACTTAAAACCGCCATCGTCGACGCCCAGGACTGGGCCTTCGGCACTTCGTCTCGGTCGTCCAGGCTCGTCCACGGCGGCCTGCGCTACCTATACCAGCTCGACTTCAAGCTCGTAGCCGAGGCGCTAACCGAGCGCGGCCGCCTGCTTTCCCGGATTGCCCCCCATCTGGTGGAGGCGCAGCCGTTCCTGTGGCCACTTAAGCAGCGGGTCGTGGAGCGGGCATATTCCGCCGTCGGCGTCGGTATGTATGACGCCCTGGCCGTGGCCGGTGCCGGTTTCAAGAAGACGGTTCCCATCCAAAAGCACCTGTCCAAGAAGGCCGCAATTAAGCGCTTCCCGGACATAAAGCCGGACGCCCTGATCGGCGCCATCGAGTTCTACGATTCGCGCGTCGACGATGCCCGCCTGGTCATCACGTTGATTCGCACCGCCGGGCAGTACGGCGCCGTGGCCGCAAGCAGGACCAAGGTGGTCGAAATCACCAAGAGCGGCGGCCGCGTTAGCGGCGCGGTCGTCGAGGATCTAGAAACCGGCAACAAGATCACCGTCAAGGCCCGACACATCATCAACGCCAGCGGCGTGTGGACCGAGCAGACCCAGGACCTCGCGGGCAGCACCGGCGGCCTCAAGGTGTTGGCCGCCAAGGGCATCCACCTGGTGTTGCCGCGGGAACGCATCAAGGCCGAGGCAGGCATGTTCCTGCGCACCGAAAAGTCGGTGTTGTTCATCATCCCGTGGCAGTACTACTGGGTCATCGGCACCACCGACACCGCCTGGCACGAGAAGCTCACCCACCCAGTGCCTACCAGCGAAGACATCGACTACCTGCTGGATCACGCCAACGAAGTGCTCGCTACGCCACTGACCCGCGACGACATCATCGGTACCTACGCTGGCCTGCGGCCGCTGCTGCAGCCGAAGGTGCTGGACGAGTCCAAGTCCACCAAGGTCTCCCGCGAGCACACCGTCACCGAGGTGGCACCGGGCATGGTCGCGATCGCCGGCGGCAAACTCACTACCTATCGGGTGATGGCCAGCGACGCCGTCGACTTCGCGCTCGGCAAGGCCGATGCCAAACGTCGCCCGTCGATCACCGCCGATCTGCCGCTGCTCGGCGCCCCCGGGCTCGAAGCAGTGCGCAACCAATCGGAGCGGCTGGGTAAGAAGTACGGTTTCGACGCCGACCGAATGAAGCACCTGCTGTCGCGCTACGGCTCGGAGGTGTTGGATCTGCTAGCAGCCATCGACGCCGACCCGAGTCTGGGCGAACCGCTGAAGGCTGCGCCGCGATTCCTGCGGGCTGAGGTGCATCGGGCCTGCACGGTCGAGGGCGCCATGCACCTTGAGGACATCCTGATCACTCGTATCCGGCTCAACTCCGAAGCACGAGATCGGGGCGCCTCAGCTGTGGACGAAGTGGCCGATATCGCGGCTGAGGTTCTCGGCTGGAGCAAGGACCGCAAGGAAGCCGAGAAGCAGAACTACCGCGACCGCATCGCAGCCGAACTTGCGGCGGAAGGGCAACCGACGGACGAAACCGCGGCGGCCGCCCGCAACCAGGTCAGCGACATCGTGGCGGCAGACCTGAACTAATCCTTTTCCTCTCCCACCTGTCGACGGCTCTCCGCACCAACGCGGGGGGCCGTCGGCGGGTTTACCGCAGGCTGCTGTAGCCGCGTAACCGCATCCTCGTCGTAGCGGCGCACTGCTTCGGCAAACACCAGCCGCCACAGCTGTGCCACGAACTCGGGTGCGAGCCCCATTTCACCTGCTTTGGCCCGCAACCGGGCCAATTGGGCTCGCTCCCGCTGCTCATCCACGGCTGACAGGTCGGCTTCAGCCTTTACCTGCCCCACTTGAGCGGTTACCTGGAATCGCTGCGCCAACAGCCCCAGCAGCCCAGCGTCAATCGCGTCGATCTCTTGGCGCAGCCGGTCTAGCTCAGGGTGGGAGCGCTGGGTAGTCATGACCGCAGGATCAGGTTGATTTTCTGGAAGGACTTCAGGTCGGTGTAGCCGGTCAGGGCCATCGCCTTGCGCAGGCCGCCCGCCAGGTTCATCGTCCCGTCCGACACATGGGAGGGGCCAACTACCACCTCGGCCAGGCTGCCGACCTGCTCGAAGAAGGAACGGTGGCCACGCGGCAGGCTGCGGTGCCAGGCCTCCGGCCCCCAGTGCCAGCCGCGGCCGGGGGCCTCGGTGGCGCGAGCCAGTGGGGAACCGACCATCACCGCGTCGGCACCGCAGGCCACCGCCTTGGCGATGTCGCCGGAGTGGCCGACCGAGCCGTCGGCGATGAGGTGGACGTAGCGGCCGCCAGACTCCTCCAGGTAGTCCCGGCGCGCCTCGGCAACATCGGCGATAGCCGAGGCCATCGGCACCTCGATGCCCAACACTGATCGAGTCGTGGCGGTCGAGCCGCCGCCGAAGCCGACCAACACCCCGGCCGCCCCGGCACGCATCAGGTGCAGCGCCGCGCGATAGGTGGCGCAGCCGCCGACCAAAACTGGGGTATCGAAGTTGTAGATGAACTCCTTGAGGTTGAGGGTGTCCTCGCCGCCGACATGCTCGGCCGAAACCGTGGTGCCGCGGATCACGAAGAAATCGAGGCCCGCGTTTTCGATGAGGGAGCTGAACTCGGCGGTGCGTGCCGGGGACAGCGACGCCGCCACCGGCACGTTGCCCGCCCGCAGCTCGGCCAGCCTGGCCTCGATCAACTCCGGTTTGATGGGCTCGGCGTAAATCTCCTGCATGCGGCGGGTGACCGTCACCTGATCTACCTCGGCGGTGAGCCGCTCATACTGTTGGCGTGGATCCTCATAGCGGGTCCACAGGCCCTCCAGGTTCAGCACACCCAGGCCACCTAGCTCGCCCATACGGATCGCCGTCGCCGGGCTCATCACGGAATCCATTGGTGCCGCCACGATGGGCACGTCGAAGGTGACAGCGTCGATGCGCCAACTCAGGTCAACCTCTTGCTCGCCGCGGGTGCGCCGAGTCGGGGCGATGGCCACATCGTCGAGGGCATAGGTCCTGCTCACCCGGCTGCTTTGTCCTAGTTCTTGCATGTCGATTTCCTAATGGGTCCAGTAGTTGGGGGCCTCAGCGGTGAGCTGAATGTCGTGCGGATGCGACTCGCGCAGCCCGGCGGCGGTGATGCGCACGAACCGGCCGCGCTCCTGCAGTTCGGGGATGCTGCGCGCACCAGCATAGAACATGGATTGCCGTAACCCGCCGACGAGCTGATGGGCGACGCTGGCGAGCGGCCCGCGGTACGCCACCTGGCCTTCTATACCCTCTGGGATGAGTTGGTCGTCTCGGACCACGTCGCTTTGGAAGTAGCGATCCTTGGAGTACGAGGCCTGGCGGCCACGCGCTGACATCGCGCCCAGCGATCCCATGCCCCGGTACGACTTGTACTGCTTGCCGTTGATGAACACGAGCTCGCCCGGGCTTTCTTCGCATCCGGCCAGCAGCGAGCCCAGCATGACGCTGTTGGCGCCAGCCACTATCGCCTTGGCGATGTCACCGGAATACTGCAGCCCGCCGTCGCCGATCACCGGCACCCCGGCAGGCTGGCAGGCCCGGGCAGCGTCGTGGATGGCGGTAACCTGCGGCACACCGACGCCAGCCACCACGCGGGTGGTGCAAATGGAACCGGGCCCGACGCCCACCTTGACGGCGTCGGCACCGGCCTCGACGAGGGCCTTCGCCCCCGCATAGGTGGCGACGTTGCCGCCGACGATGTCCACGCCTGCCACCGACGGCTCGGCCTTCAGCCGACGGATCATGTCGACTACCCCCTGGCTATGCCCGTGGGCGGTGTCGACCACGATGACATCGACCCCAGCGTCGGCAAGCGCCATGGCCCGCTCCCAGGAATCACCGAAGAAGCCGACCGCGGCTCCGACGCGCAGCCTGCCCGCCTCATCTTTAGCGGCGTTAGGATATTTGTCGGCCTTGGAAAAGTCCTTGAGGGTGATCAGGCCGGATAGCTTGCCGTCAGCGGCAACGATAGGCAGCTTCTCGATCTTGTGCTCGGCGAGCAACCGCATCGCCTCGTCCGGCGCGACGCCGACCGGCGCGGTGACCAGCGGCATTGGTGTCATGACCTCGCTGACCGGACGCTGTTCATCGTCTTGGAACCGCAGATCGCGGTTGGTGATGATGCCGACCAGCAAACCATTGTCGGTCACGACTGGCAGCCCGGAAATGCGGTAGTTGGCGCACAGTTCGTCGACTTCATGCAGCGTCGCGTCGGGGCTGACCGTGACCGGATCGGTGACCATGCCAGCCTCGGATCGCTTCACTTGATCGACCATGTGGGCCTGATCCTCGATTGCCAGATTGCGGTGCAGGATGCCGATCCCGCCCACTCGGGCCATGGCGATAGCCAGCCGGGCTTCGGTGACGGTATCCATGGCCGCGCTGGCCAGCGGCACGTTCAACACAATACGGCGCGTGAACTGGGTATTGGTGGCCACTTCGGAGGGAATGATGTCGGATTCATTGGGCTGCAACAACACGTCGTCATAGGTCAACCCCAACGCCTCAAACGGGGCGGGCACCCCGGAGCCTGTCAATGCCATCTTCACGCCTTCCTCACACCTGTGCATCGCAGTCTACTGGGCTTGCCCCGAATCGTAACTAGCAGCTCAAAGCCGTAGCCGCGCCACTGTGCGATCAGGTGCGGCTAGTTGCCTCCCACAGGCACCTAAACTTCGGCATCGTGCTACCTTGGAAGAGGTGATAGTGCCTTGGCAAGAGGGCTATGGCACGTACTAGGAGGCCCCAATGGTGTTCGGTTTCATTAAGGCATTTACAGGTTCGGTTGGCGGGATGTTGGCCGACCAATGGCTCGACTATCTAACTCCCCCCACAAACTTGCCGCCGAGCGCAGCGATCTTCCCGGCGGTCAAACGCGGTACGGATGCCGGCCGTGGCGCCAACGTCAAGGGCTCTGAAAACATCATCAGCAACGGCAGCCGCATCGTGGTTCCCGAGGGATACGGCCTGATGACCTTCCAGGACGGCGAACTCACCGGCTTCATCGGCGAGCCCGGCGGCTTCATCTTTACTACCGACGATCCGCAGGCACAGTCAGTCTTCGCCGGTGGCGACCTGTTGGGCGCGACGCTGAAGCAGTCGTGGGAGCGCTTCAAGTTCGGCGGGCAGCCTGCGGCGCAGCAGCTGGCATTCTACGTCAATCTGAAGGAGATCCCGGACAACCGCTTCGGTACTCAGTCGGAAATCTACTGGGACGACGCCTACCTGGGTGCCCAGGTCGGCGCGATCACGCGCGGCACGTACACGATGCGCATCGTCGATCCGATCCTATTCGTCAAGGGCTTCGTACCGTACACCTACCTGCAGCCCGACGCACCTGTCTTCGACTTCGGTGACTTCGACAACCCAGCCGCCTCGCAGTTGTTCAACGAGGTCGTCTCGTCGCTGGCTCCGGCGCTATCGAACTACACCAACGATCCGAGCAAGGGCAACCGGATCAGCAAGATCCAGGGAGACTCCCTCGGCTTCGCCCAGTCCCTGTCCGGCGCGGTTGAGGCCGGTTACCAGTGGGCTTCGGGACGGGGCTTGGTGATCGTCTCGGTGGCCATCACCTCAATCGAATACGACGAGGACACCCGCAAGCTGCTCTCGGATGTCAAGAAGGCTGATGCGCTTTCGGGACGTCGCGGCGCTTCGTTCATGCAGCAGTCGATGGCTCGCGGCTTCGAATCCGCTGGCGAGAGTGGCGGTGCGACCGGTATTGCCATGATGGGTATGGGTGCCGGGGTCGTTGGGGCTGGTGGCGCGATGAACTACCAGCAGCAGGGCCCGCCGCCGTACCAGAACCCGTTCCAGCAGGGTCAGTACCCGCCGCCGCAGGGGCAGTATCCGCCGCAACAGGGCCAGTACCCGCCGCCGCAGGGGCAATACCCACCGCAAGGCCAGTACCCGCCGCAGCAGCCGCCGCAGGCCCCACCGGCTCCCCCGCAGGAGGATCCGGTCGCCAAGCTTGCGCAGTACAAGGAAATGCTTGATCAAGGCCTGATCAGCCAAGAGGACTTCGACGCCGCCAAGCGGCGCGCCCTCGGGCTGGAATAATCCCGCACTGGATAGTTCGCCATGATGAATCCTCCTAACCCGGGCCCGGCGCCGGGTCAGCCGCCCTACGGCGGCAGGCCTGGCCCCCACCCGGGGCAATGCCACCACCGCCACGCGGCCCAATGCCGCCACCACGCGGCCCCATACCCCCGCCCGGAGCAATGCCACCGCCACCACACGGGCCGGTGCCACAGTCGACCGCGAAACAATCAGCAGGCGCAGCCGGGGCGATGCCAGTAGCTGATCCCGCGCCGCGACCACAGCCAACGCAGCCTTCCGCTGCGGAGGAACTTGGTTTGGAGAAGCCAACGGGGCCGAAGGTAATCGACACGTCGTCTGGTCACAACGACGGGCTGGACAAGTGCCCCCGCTGCGGCTCAACCGAGATCACCTCGCGGGAAGGCACTGGGCAGCTGTTTTGTCACTTCTGTCGGCACGAATGGTCGGAAGCAACGATCGACGAGCAATTCGGCCTGGACACCGATATCGAAAAGCTGCACGGCACCGTAATTGCCTCCGGCGCGACCAATATCCAGGAATCCACCGACGACGTGCTGACCCTGAAATGCCAGGGCTGTGGCGCGGAAGTCATCGTCAACACCGCCGAAGCCAACCACTCCCGCTGCCACTGGTGCCGCCAGATGCTGACGGTCAACAGCCAGTTGCCCAACGGCGCCGTCCCCGATGGCATCCTGCCGTTCCAAATACCGCAAGAGGAAGCTGTTGCAAAGGTCAACGAGTTCGTGAGCGACCGGAAGTTCTTTGCCAATCGGGAGTTCATCCGGCAATTCGAGCCAAGTGAAGTCGTCGGCGTGTACATGCCGTTCTTGATGCTGGACGCCAACTCCCACGTGGAGTACGACGGCACCGGCGAGATTGAGACCAGGAGCTACACCGTCAAGGAGGGCGACGATTACGTCACCTACTACGACGCAGATGTTTACGCGGTACAGCGCCGATTCGATTTGTTCATCGATGACCTGACCATCGAGAGTTCGTCACGCCGCGCCGATCAAGGTGGCGACACCGAGACGAACAACGTCATCAACGCGGTGCTGCCATTCGACACGAAGGCCGCAGTGGCTTACAACGCCAACTACCTGCGCGGATTCACCTCGGAGAAACGCGACATCAACGTGGCCGATTTGGATACTGAGTCGGCGCACCGCGTGCTGGCAGTTGGCCGCAGCAGAGCCCTAGAAACCATCTCTAGCTACGACCGCGGGGTTCGCTGGGAGCACGAAAGCATCACGCTAAAGGGCCTGCGATGGGTGTCGATTTACGCTCCCATCTGGCTGTACAGCTACGTGCAGCACAAGGGCAACACCCAGCTGACCCACTACGTTGCAGTCAATGGGCGAACCGGCAAGACGATGGGCAGCGTCCCGATCAATCAGCCACGGCTGATCGCCGTCTCGGCAGTCGTCTTTGTCATCGGCTCGATCATCGGCTTTATGCTGTTCTTGTTCCTCTAGGAGAAGCGCGATGGAACTACTACCGCAACTGCTAGTCCTGTTCACCTTGCTGGAAGAGGGCGATAGCAAGCTGTACTTGCTGCTGCTTGGCCCCATCTCGGCCATCGGTTTCTACGGGATTATCTACATGTACTATCGCAACACCGATGAACGATTCGAGTACGAGGAACTCACGCAGAGCGAGGTCGAGAACCTCTCCGGCAGCGACAATAAGATCGGCAAGGTCCGTGGGGTCACCAACGAGGTGATCGACGGCGTTAACAGCAATAACCACACCACCCGGCTTGGGCCCCACACCAGCGTGTACCACAAGCTAACGGGCTGAGGTCGTCCCCGACGGCAGCAGACAAACACCAGTTCGCCGCAGCGGCCTCGTTCCCCAGAAACACTTCGGGGCCCCGACCAGCTAGGAAGGGGCCCCGAAGTATGTCGAAAGTGACTTACTCGTCGTCAGCGTCCTCGCGCTTGTCTACCACCAGGGTCTCGGTGGTCAACAACAGCGAAGCGATGGAGACGGCATTGGCAAGCGCCGAACGGGTCACCTTGACCGGGTCAATGACCCCGGCATCGATGAGGTTCTGGTACTCACCGATCTTGGCGTTGTAGCCGTTGCCCGGCTCCAACTCCGCGACCTTGGCGACGATGACGTAGCCAGGCTCGCCACCGTTCTCCGCGATCCAGCGCAGCGGCTCAACCAGCGACTTACGAACGACGCCAACGCCGGTCTTCTCGTCGCCCTCGAGGCCCAGGTCGCCGTCGAGCGCGCGAGCAGCATGCACCAGGGCGGAACCGCCGCCAGCGACGATGCCCTCCTCGATGGCCGCCCGAGTGGCCGAAACGGCGTCCTCAATGCGGTGCTTCTTTTCCTTCAGCTCCACCTCGGTGGCGGCACCGACCCGGATGACGCAGACGCCACCGGCGAGCTTGGCGACCCGCTCCTGCAGCTTCTCGCGGTCCCAATCGGAGTCCGTGCGCTCGATCTGAGCGACCAGCTGGGTAACCCGGCCGGATACCTCGGCGGAATCGCCCGCGCCGTCGACGATGGTGGTGGCGTCCTTGGTGACCACGACGCGCTTGGCCCGGCCAAGCACCTCCAGGCCGACCTGGTCGAGCTTGAGCCCGACCTCGGCGGCAACCACCTGACCACCGGTCAGGATCGCGATGTCTTCCAGCATGGCCTTGCGGCGGTCACCGAAGGCCGGGGCCTTGACGGCGACCGAGGTGAAGGTGCCACGGATCTTGTTGACCACCAGCGTGCTCAGCGCTTCGCCGTCCACGTCCTCGGCCACGATGAATAGCTGCCCCTTGGCGGCGATCACCTTTTCGAGTAGCGGAAGCAGGTCGTTCATCGAGCTGATCTTGCCGGAGTGAATCAGGATGTAGGGATCGTCCAGGACGGCCTCCATCCGATCGGTATCAGTCACGAAGTAAGGGCTGAGGTAGCCCTTGTCGAACTGCATGCCTTCGGTGAAGTCCAGCTCGGTGCCCAGCGTCTGGGACTCGTCAACGGTGATGACGCCGTCCTTGCCGACCTTGTCGAAAGCGTCAGCGATCAGCTTGCCGATCTCCTCGTCCCGCGAAGAGATGGTGGCAACCGAAGCCATGTCGTCGGTGGTGTCCACCGGACGGGCGGCCTCGCGCAACGCGTCGACAACCGCGTCGCAGGCCTGGTCCATGCCGCGCTTGAGCCCAACCGGGTTAGCCCCGGCGGCTACGGCGCGCAAACCTTCGTGCACGAGGGCCTGGGCCAGCACGGTCGCGGTGGTGGTGCCGTCACCGGCAACATCGTTGGTCTTAGTGGCGACTTCCTTGGCCAGCTGGGCACCCAGATCCTCGTACGGATCTTCCAACTCCACCTCTTTGGCGACGGTCACGCCGTCGTTGGTGATGGTGGGGGCGCCCCACTTCTTGTCCAGGACGACGTAGCGCCCCTTGGGGCCAAGCGTCACCTTGACAGTGTTGGCAAGGATATCGACGCCGCGTTCGAGCGAACGGCGGGCCTCCTCGTCGAACTGCAGGATCTTAGACATATAGCGGTTTCCTTACTTGGTGACGATGGCGAGCAGGTCGCGAGCGTTCAGCAGCAGGTACTCCTGGCCGTCGTACTTGACCGCGTTGCCGCCGTACTTGGAGAAGATGACGATGTCGCCCTCGGCCACATCCATCGGTACCCGGTTGCCGTTGTCGTCGAT
>PDSD01000094.1 GCA_002748325.1 Arachnia propionica
GGCGATCTGCGGCGTACCTGCCGCCAGGTGGTTGACGAGATGCGCCGGGGCGTGGTCGCGGCCGAACTCGACTAGGTAGATTAGACCCATGACGGTGGCGTTGCGAGTGATTCCGTGCCTGGACGTGCACGACGGCCGGGTGGTCAAGGGGGTCAACTTCACCAATCTGCGCGACGCCGGTGACCCGGTCGAGCTGGCAGCCCGCTACGGCGCCGAGGGGGCCGACGAGCTGACCTTTCTGGATATCTCGGCCTCGTCGCAGGGCCGGGCCACCACCCGAGAGATGGTCACCCGCTGCGCCGAGACGATCTTCATTCCCCTCACCGTCGGCGGCGGGGTGCGCGAGGTGGCCGACGTGGACGCGTTGCTGCGCTGCGGTGCCGACAAAGCCAGCATCAACACCGGCGCGCTGGCCCGGCCGCAGGTGATCGACGAGATCACCGCCCGGTTCGGCAACCAGGTGCTGGTGCTCAGCCTGGACGCCCGCCGGGAGCCGGGCATGCCGTCTGGCTACGGCGTCACCACCCACGGCGGCCGCACTTCGGCGGGCCGGGACGCGATCGAGTGGGTGCGCGAGGCCGTCGACCGTGGCGTTGGCGAGGTGCTGCTCAACTCGATGGACGCCGACGGCACCACCGCGGGCTTTGACATTGAGATGATCCGCGACATCAGGGCGCAGATAGATGTGCCGCTCGTCGCATCCGGGGGTGCCGGTGAGGCCGCGCACTTCGTGGCCGCCGCCGATGCGGGAGCCGACGCGGTGCTGGCAGCCAGCGTCTTTCACTACGGCACGCTCAGCATCGCTGAGGTCAAACAGGCCCTGCGGGACGCCGGGCACCAGGTTCGCTAACCAAAATTCGCTAACCAAGAAAGGAACATCTGATGAGTGACTGCATCTTTTGCAAGATCGTTGCTGGTGAGATTCCGGCGCGGCAGGTTTATGCCGACGAGCACGTGATCGCCTTCCTCGACATCGCGCCATGGCAAGATGGCCACACTCTGGTCATCCCGCGCCGCCATGTCGTCGACGCGCTGGCCGACGCCCAGGTGCTGGCCGAGACCGCGGCGGGTGTTGTCGCGGTGGGCAATCTGCTCAAGGAAAAGCTCGGCGCCAGCGCCTGCAATGTGCTCACCAACGCCGGTGCCGATTCGGGCCAGGAGGTGTTTCACGCGCACGTCCACGTCATTCCGCGCTACGCGGATGCGCCAGGCATCGGCCGGATGAAAGGCAAGCCCGCCAGCGATCCCGCCGAAGTGTACGCGCGCATCACCGGCTGATCAGCCCCGCTAGTCTCAAGATGAGAGACCCGAGCAGGGCTGCCTTGACAGGCATGGGCCTGCTCAACCAGAGTTTAGGACATGAATTTTGGACGGCTAGTAGTAGTCTGAGGCGTTTCGTTGCAACGAAACGCCACCCTCGAGCGCCCTTG
>PDSD01000096.1 GCA_002748325.1 Arachnia propionica
CTCCCCCGAAATACCGGTCAATGTGGCTCCCACCACCCAGGCGGGTTCGGAACTGCCGTCGGTGAATTCGGCTCGCCCAGGGGTAACAAACAACCCATCGGAGGCTGTCACCTTGGCCCGCAGCGCCTCAGGCACCGACCCGGAGCGGATCCCTTGTGAGACCACTATTGAGGCGGGGCCTTCGATCACGACGTGATATTGCCCGGCCTGTGAGCCCGCCTGGTCTGCTAGCCGGCTCAACTGCTCATAGACCGCGACTCCCCGAGTCTCCGGCAGGCGAAGCTGCTGCTGCATGAAGCGATAGATGCCGATTGCTTGGGAGACCGAAGACGCTTTCTTGGTGTCGGTGATGGCACTGGTGACTTGCTGCAGCAACAGCAACCCGGCCAAGACCAGTACCAGCGTCGAGGCCACCAAGGTGGTGACCAGCACGCGGATGGGGAGGGAATTGCCAGGCCGGCGCTGCCTCGGCCTAGCCTTGCTCAGTCGGCTCACCAGCTTTGTATCCGACGCCGCGCACCGTCACCACAATGCGAGGATGCTCGGGGTCTTGTTCGATCTTGGAACGTAGCCGCTGTACGTGCACGTTTACGAGCCGAGTGTCGGCGGCGTTGCGATAGCCCCAAACTTCGTTGAGCAGTGCCTCGCGCGAGAACACGTGGGTTGGCTTGCGGGCCAGCGCCAGCAGCAGGTCGAACTCCAGTGGGGTGAGGTTCAGGGTTTCGTCGCCGCGTTTGACGCTGTGCGCCGAAACCGAGATCACCAGGTCGGCGATCTTGAGTTCGTCGCCGAGGTGGCTGTCGTTGGTGCGCCGCAGCCGCGTCCTGATCCTGGCGAGCAGTTCTTTGGTCTTGAACGGCTTGGGCACGTAGTCGTCGGCGCCTGCCTCTAGCCCGGCCACCACATCGGCAGTATCTGATTTGGCTGTCAGCATGATGATGGGCACCCCGGATTCAGCGCGAATGTCGTAGCACACGTCCACGCCGCCACGGCCGGGCAGCATCAGATCGAGCAGTACGAGATCGGGGCGCTGTTCCCGGAATGCCTGCAATGCGGCCGTTCCGGTGCTGCAGCGGCCGACGTTGTAGCCGTCTTGGGCTAGGACGATTTCGAGCATCTCCGACAGAGCCGGATCATCGTCCACGATCAGGATGGTGCCATTGCCGCCATCACCCATGAGGCCCCCTTTTTCTGCAGCGCTGCTTTGCCCATGCTAGCGCGTAGCGTTTGCTGCGTCAGGCTTTGGCAAGCTGGATCGCGACTGTGGTGACCTGTGCTTGCTGGGCGCGAGCTAGTTGAGTTCTGGGACTTCGGTCCAGGTAGACCAGTAGCTGGCGGTTCCACCCATTCGCCGCAGGCTGCGCCGCCATAGCTCTGCGGGCGTGCTGCTGAACACTTCTTCGGCCCT
>PDSD01000097.1 GCA_002748325.1 Arachnia propionica
CCGCCACGAGACTGTCTTGTTTGCCAGGTCGAAGCCCTCAACCAAGCCCAGCAACACGGTCACGTTCTTGTGCCACCGAAGCACTTCCCGGGTGCAGGGCGCGACCTCGCCCTCGGACAGGATCGAGGTGGCGACCTGGTAGAGCAGCGGCTGAAACAGGTGATTGTTGGTCTTACTGATGATGGTGATATCTACGTCACTTCGACTCAGCTTTCGGGCGGCAAAGAGCGCACCGAAACCCGAACCGACGATGACGACTTGGTGGCGAGCCATCCGTTCCCCTAATTGCGCAAGTGAGTTGTTGTGTAAATACGCTACTTTGGTTTCTCAGGGGTGTACAGGCCGGTTGTGCGGCCAAGTCGGAGTTTGAGCACATACTCCCGGGTACCTGCGGGGTATACGTCACTAACTGTCCCACCAATACTTACACCCCCATGGTCCCGGGTGCGTGCGGGGCATACCTGCATTGGGGGGTAGAAGACCCGGCGTCCGCACATGCTCCCGGGTTCGTGCTGGGCGTACCCCCTTCGGCCGGGTCGTAAGAAAGACGTTGCCCATACTCCCGGGTGCTTGCGGGGCGTACAGGCCGGTTGCTGGGCCAAGTGGGAGATGGGCTGGCGTCCATGGGGCAATGAGGGGCTACGAGAGCCTGCTGTGATGCCGACCATTTGCCTCGGTTGGCGTGATTTCCACGGCGGGTTTGGGCTGTGTGACCGTGCTGGTCCGGGCAGCTGGTGTCGCGCTTGCAGGTTCCACCGTCATCTGAATGTCGTGCGGACGTGCTGGTTCGGGTTGCTGGCGTTGCGCTTGCAGGTGAGATGGCCGATCCAGGCCATGGCCGCCTGCAAATGTTTCTGCAGGGACAGTTGCGCTCGCAGGTGAGATAGCCGATCCAGGCCATGACTGGCGTGCTGGTCCGGGCAGCTGGTGGTTGCGTGAGTGGTGGTTCAGTTGTGCGCGGGCTAAGGGCGCGGCTCGGCTTTCTGTGCCGTGAGGTCCTAAAAGACGCTGCTGTGATGTCGGCTAGCCGCCAACCCAACCGAAACGCCAAACCCCTAGCCCTATCCGCATAAACTGTCGCGCCACAAAATGGACTTGACCGCTGTTGAAGCGTCCTAGGGTTCGTGCCCGTCCTCTTCGCTTCGGTCGGCGTGACTCCTTTGCCTAGCTGCGTGGTCTTGCTCGAGCCGGTCTCGCCTGCTTGCTTCGCTCGGCGTGATCCCCTCCATCTAGTGCGGTGCTTGGGTGCTTTTGACCGATGACGCTCGGTGGGCGCGATTGGCATTCACCGCTGGCTTGCTGAGCCCTGTCGTTCGCGCACCAACGTCTGGGTTTGGTTATCTGCCGAACCGCGCCTCAGAAAACGGCCTGCTGTCCGCGCGCCTACGTTTGCGTTTCTC
>PDSD01000012.1 GCA_002748325.1 Arachnia propionica
ACCAGCCTCATCGTAGGCAGGCTGAATCACCATCTCGCCGCTGGTGTTGATGAAACCCCAACGATCCCCCACCTGAACCGAAGCAAGGCCATCACTAAACCAACGAAACACATCGTAGGTAGCCTCAATCACCCATTCACCAGTCGTATTAATGAAACCCCATCTACCATCAACTGAAACCGGTGCTAGGCCGTTACTAAACCATCTGGCTTGATCGTAAGTAGGCTGAATCACCAATTCACCAGTCGCGTTGATGAACCCCCACTTACCGTCAACCGAAACCGGAGCTAGGCCTTCACTAAACCATCTAGCCCCATCGTAGATGGGGTCAACGGCCATCTTTCCAGCCGGATCAATGAACCCAAAACGATCACCGACCTTGACGGTTGCTAGCGGCTGCTTAGCTAGGCTGGAACCATTCGAAGACAGCAGCCCCGGATACACAAACAACACCACCAAAACAACCACCAGGACCAAGGCGAAAGCCACCCCGGTAATCACCCAAGCCAGGTAGCCGCTACGCTTCGGCGGCATCGGCCCAATCGGTGGCTGTCCAGGGTACCCCGGCCCAACCGGAGACTGACCAGGCGGCATCTGCCCAGGTACCGAACCAGCAACCGGCCCCATAGCAAAACCTTGCTCAGGATACGGTCCACCAGCACCTGACCCAGGATGCGAAAACTGCGACATTAGGCAACCAATCTCTCGGCAACAACAGCGGAACCGAAAACCGCCAATCGACCAAGTGTACGTCGCTATTCGTGCTGCCCTAGAAATAGGAGTTTCAGCGAAGCCCAACAGCTAACAGTGCAGCACGCCTAAATAACTTGCGAGGTAGCCACTACCTGGAGCGCCGCTGTTGGGCCGCCCACCAGGCACCATGCGGCCGTACCTGAATGCCTTGCTTTCGCCACTCGGCGACGATCTCGTCGAGGTGGTCCGGGGCGACCGCCACCGTCAGCGACGACAACACGGCGACCTCGAAGCCCTCTCGCCGCGCGTCAAGCGCGGTCGCGCTGACGCAATAGTCGCTGGCGATACCACACACGTCTACCTCAGCGACGCCTCGCGAGCGCAGAAACTCGGTTAGGCCCACGTCGTTCTGGGAGTGATCGGCCCCTTCGAAACCGGAATAGGCAGCTGAGTACTCGCCCTTGTCGAAGACGCCATCCCAGGATTGGTCGCCCAGGTCGGGATGGAACTGGGCGCCCGTAGTACCGGCGACGCAGTGCGGTGGCCAGGAATCGGAATAGTCCGGCTCGTCGCTGAAGTGATCGCCGGGTTCGATGTGATGGTCACGGGTAGCGACCACCGTGTCATAGCCGTGTTCGCTAGCCAGCAGGTCTCGGATCCGGGACGCCACAGCGGCACCGCCCGGAACCGGCAGCGATCCGCCCTCGCAGAAGTCGTTTTGGACATCCACCACAATCAGTGCGCGCGACATACAGCCAGCGTACCTGCATCTCAGCCGCGGGCACTGCGCAGCAAATCGGCGGCATGAGCCAACCCCGATTGCGAATCGGCGGAGCCACCCATCATCCGCGCCAATTCCGCGGCCCGATCCGCGTCGCTGACGCGGCGAATCCCGGATGTGGTGACCGAGGAGTCGTCGGATTTCGTGATCACAAAGTGCGAGTCAGCGAATGCTGCCACCTGCGCCAGATGGGTGACCACGATCACTTGGCAGTGCTGCGCCAGTCGCTGCAGCCGCCGCCCGATTTCCAGGCCGACCGCGCCGCCGACGCCAGCATCGATCTCGTCAAAGACGAAGGTCTGGTGGGCCAGCTGGTCGGCCAGCACTACCTCCAGTGCCAGTCGAACCCGGGACAGTTCGCCGCCCGAGGCCACCTTGCGCAACGGCGCGGGCGGAACCCCCGGATTGGCCGTGAATACGATCTCCACTTGGTCCTGGCCGTGTGGGCCGCGTTCGATTGGCGTCACCTGAAACTCCAGCCGCGCCTGCGGCATGGCCAGGCTAGCCAGCTCTGGTTGGATTGCGGCCGCCAGCTTTTCGGCTGCATCCTGCCGGGCGGCCGTGATCGAGGCGGCCGCCACAGTCAGCGCCTCGTCCAGCTCGGCGACCCGGTGTTGCAGCGATGCGATCTGATCGTCGACGCCGCCTAGCGTGGCCAGCTTGTCCCGGGCCGCTGCGGCGAACGTCAGCACCTGTTCTAGCTGCGGCCCGTGCTTGCGGCATAGCGCCTGCAGTACCGCCCGACGCTCACTGATGGCCTCCAGCCGGATCGGGTCGGCTTCAAGATTGTTGGCGTAACTGGCGACCTCGGTGGCCGCGTCGTTGACGTTGTAGGCCGCGTCGCGGATCCTCGCGGCCAACTCGGTGAGCCGTTCGTCGCGGGCAGCCAATGCGGTCAAGGTGTCGCTGGCGCTGGCCAGCAGGCTGATCGCATTGGGCTGATCGAAGTCGGTCTCGTTGCCGCTGAGCGCCTGCTGGGCCGCGCCAGCCAGTTGCCGCAGCTCCTCGACATCCTGCAGCAGCGCGGCCTCGCGGGCCAACTGCTCGTCCTCGCCAGGCTGCGGGTCGGCCGCCTCGATTTCGGCCAGATCGTGTTGTAGTGCCTCGGCTTCGCGGCGGGCCGTCTCGGCGCCTGCCAGCAGTTGCGCCAACTCAGCGGCGGCGGCTGCGTGGGCCGCATAGTCTCGGCGGTAGGCCGCTAGCTCGGCCGGCTTCGCGTAGGCGTCCAGCACCTCACGTTGGCGTTGCGAGCTCGATAGGCGCACCTGCTCGGACTGGCCGTGGATGGTGGCCAACTCGCCGGTGACCTCCGCCAGCCGCGATACCGGGACGGTGGCCCCGCCAATGATCGCGCGCGAACGGCCTTGCGCGGTGAGCTGGCGCATGACCACCACCTCGTTATCCTCGCAGTCGCCGCCAAGCTCGGTTACCCGAGCCACGGTCGGGTCAGCTACCTGCCACAGCCCTTCCACGACCGCCCGGTCGGCACCGTGGCGGACCATCCCAGCATCGGCCCGGGCGCCTAACAGTTGGCCCAGCCCGGCAACTACCATCGTTTTCCCGGCCCCGGTTTCTCCGGTGACCGCGTTGAGGCCGGGCCCAAATTCGAGCGCGGCGGAATCGATGACCCCGATGCCTGCCAGGCGAAGCTGCGTCAGCATTACTCGGCCTCGGCGCGTGGTTTACCCCAGCCGTTGACGGGTAGCGCGAACTTGCGAACCAACCGCGTGGTGAAAGGCTGATCCGATAGCCGGGCGATCAGCAGTTGCGGCCCCTGTTCGGCGATCCTGGCACTGTAGCCGGGTTTGAGATCAATCATGCGGCGCCCGTCACACCACATCACGCCAGGCACCGACCAGGTGGGCAGCGCCAGGTCGACATAGGTTTCTGGGCTGAGCACCATCGGCCGATTGAACAGGGCATGCGCAGACAACGGCACCAGCAGCAGCGCCTGTACCTCGGGCCACACCACCGGGCCGCCAGCCGAGAAGGAGTAGGCCGTGGAGCCGGTCGGCGTGGCCACCAGCACCCCGTCGCAGTTCCATTCCGACAGCGGCTCGGAGCCAACGCTGGTGTGCACCGTGATCATCTTGGCGCGCGACTGCTTCTCTAGCGAGACCTCGTTGATCGCGAACGACTCCCACACCAGCTGTGCGCGGTCGTCCAAGACCTCAACGCCAAGCACCAGGCGTTTCTCCACGAAGTAGTCTCGTTGCTTGACCGCCGCCACCAGCGTCTCTAGATGGTGGGGTTCTAGCTCCGCTAGGAAGCCGACGTGGCCCAGGTTTACCCCGAGCAGCGGCACCTGCAGCGGCCGCGCCCATTCAGCGGCCCGTAGTAGCGTGCCGTCCCCACCGAAGACGATCGCCAGTTCGGCGGGTTCGTCTCCTGCTTCGCACAGCTGGGCTTGCGGTACTTCTGCTAGCAACCGGTCGATGTCTTCGGCGAATGTGGCAACGCGAAACTCAGGCCCCAGCCAAGTCAAAAAGGTCGCCGCGGAAGCCAGCGCCTCGGATCGTTCTGGGTGCAGAAAAACAGCCACACTTCGAGTCACAGGGACAGCCTAGCCAACCTTGCTGACCGACGAGTCGCTAGTTGGGCGCAATCGGACGAAGAACTCGACATTGCCATGAGTTCCCGGCAGGCTGCTTTGCCCCTGCCAATCGCAGCGCCAGCCCAACTTCGCGGCGGCGTCGATTACTTCGGCGACGGCTGCGGCGCGGTCGGCTGGATCGGCGACGATGCCGCCTGAGCCGAGCCGGTCACGTCCCACCTCGAATTGGGGCTTGACCAGCAACAACGCCACCCCGTCGGGCCGCACCAGCGCCAGCAGCGGGCCAAGGACTAGCTGCAGTGAAATAAAAGACAGGTCGGCGACCAGCAGATCTACCGGCTGCTGTTCGACGTCGGCGAGCGTGATATCGCGCACGTTCAGTCCCTCGCGCACGACCACGCGCGGGTCGCGGCGGATCTCCTCGGCGAGCTGCGAGTGCCCGACGTCGACGGCATAGACCAGCTCCGCCCCGCGGGCCAGGCAAACCTGGGTGAAACCGCCGGTGGACGCCCCCGCGTCCAGCACCCGACCGGCGACGTGGGTGCCCGATTCCGTCAACGCGCCAAGCAGTTTGGTTGCCGCCCGAGAAACCCAGGTCTGCTGACGTGCTTCGATCTGGGTTTCCGGGGTCACTGGCAAGGCTGGCTTGCGAACCGTAACGCCGTCGACCTGCACCAGGCCGTCCGCGATCGCTTGCGCAGCCTGGGACCTAGACCGGGCCAGCCCCCGTTCGACGAGGGCACGGTCCAGTCTCACTGCCGGTCGACGCCGGGGATCCCGGCCTGGCCCGGGTCGTTGTTTAGGGCGGCGGCGATCAGGGTTTGGGCTTCGGTCAGCCGATCCAACTGCTCCGCGAGGCTGGCCTGCGACACGTCGTCGAGGCCACGCATGGCGTCCTCGACGAGGCGCTGGCGGCGCGTCACCGTCGCATCGGTTAAGGGCTCGTTACTCATGGCAACTCCGTCAGGTCGGGCAGCACAGCGCTAACGTCGATGCCTTGCTGCCAAGTTAGGTTTAGTGCGGCCCACAGCGCGTCCAGCTGCTCGCTAGTCGAGGCAGCTGGCGTGGCCAGCCGGGCCGCCCCCTGGTGCAGCGTGACGCGCATGTCGCCGCAGCTGGCGCCGTCCGCGGTCAGCTCGGCTCGTCGAATCGGCTGGAACAGCGCCTCCAAGCCGTAGCCGATGTGGGTTGGCCGGGCGGTTGGGGCTGCCGCCGCCAGGTCGGCTTTGCCGTGTGCCCCGGTGAAAACGAATAGTGATGCCATGCCGACCACATTGGCGCCCATGATGTCGGTGTCGAGGCGGTCGCCGACAAAGATGGCGGCCGTAGCGTCTAGGCGCTGCACCGTTTCATCCAGCAGCGGTCGGTAGGGCTTCCCAGCAATGATTGGATCGACATTGACGCACTTGGCCACCAGATCGGACTGCGCTCCGCAACCCGGCATGATGCCGCGATCAGTGGGGCGGGTCTCGTCGGGGTTGGTGACGAACCAGCGGGCACCGGCCTGCACCGCGATCACGCCTTCTTCGAGTAGCTCCCATGGCAGTTGCGGGTGGTATCCCTGTACCACGGCCACGGGCGCCTCAGCGGCGGTGGTGACGACGTGGTAGCCGCCGGCGGTGAGTAGCTCTACCATCGCCTGCGAACCGACCGCCAGCACTTTCGCGCCAGCGGGCAGTTGTTCGCGCAGCTGCCGCAGCGTCGCCTGCGTGCTGACCACCACGTCATCGGCTTCCGCCGTGATTCCCAGTCGGGTCAGATGCGCGGCGACGATGTGCGGGGTCTTGGCGGCGTTGTTGGTGACAAACCCGACCTTGACCTGCTGCTCGCGCAGCCGCGCCAAGGCCTCGGGCACGCCGCCGATGGCCTGCTCGCCCAGGTAGATCACGCCGTCCAGGTCGAACAGGGCCGCGTCATGGCTGTCGATCAAGTTCATTCCGGCGACACCTCTTCGGACTTCGCCGCTGCTGGCTCCTCCTCGGCTGGCTTCGCCGCAGTAGGCTCTTCCTCCGCAGACTCTGCAACATCGGAATCGACTTCTGCAGCCTCCAGTTCCAGCGATTCGGGTAGTTCGACGCCGTCTAGTCGCGCGATCCGGTCGGTGCAGTCCAGGTCACCACCAACATCCAGGCCACTGGCAGTTTCGAATGCCTGGCGGGCCGCGTCGGGGTCGCCAGCGCGCTCTAACAGGTCGGCGTAGGCGTAACTGAGCCGCGCCAGCGCCGGTTTGGGGCCACGGGCCCGCGCCATCGTAGATTTCAGCAGCCGCAGCGCTTCGTCGCGTTGGCCGAGATCGTCGCGAATCCCGGCCTCAACGATGTACACCTCGATGGCGGTCTCCGGGCTGTAGTTTTGCTCGCTGCGTAGCGTAGCCAGCGCTTCTCGGTGCTTGCCCAGCGCCCGCTCGCAGTCGGCGATCACCGGCACCAGGGCCGAGTTGCCGGTCATCCGGCGAAGCGCCCGGTATTCCCGCAGCGAAACCTCGTATTTGCCAGCGGCATAGGCGGTCTCGGCCATGGCCTCGCGCACGATAGGCACTCGCTTAGCGCGCCGCACCGCAGCTTCGGCGTGAGCGTAAGCAAGCTCCGGATCGGTATCGACGAGGCTGCCTGCCATGATGATGTGCCGCCCGACTCGGCTGGCGGTCTCGCTGGACAGGCCCTTCAGCTCCGCCCGCACCGCCATCGGCAGGATCGCTTCATCCAGGTCTTCCGGCAACGCCGGGTCATCATGGTAGTACGCAGGCTGCTCGCGGCGATCATCCGACTGGCGATCCCAGTTGCGATCTCGGCCCTGGCCAGCGCCTCGCGGCCCGCGGGACTGGTAGCTGCGGTCGTTGGGCGAATCGTCGCGCGACCGTTGGGAACCACCAGCACGTCCGGGGCGGCGTGGCCGATCCCAAGTGGCTTCGGAATCATCACGGCCCCGGAACTGGCCATGGCGACGGGGCCGATCACCATCGGACTCATCACGCCTGCGGAACTGGCCTTGCCGCCGTGGCCGGTCGCCCGAACTCTCAGAGCCATCACGGTTGCGGAAC
>PDSD01000103.1 GCA_002748325.1 Arachnia propionica
CAGTATTACCTGTGACGACCACCCCGTTGGAATTGCCGGCGACATTGACGGTGCTGGCGTCGCTGGCGGCGACTACCTCATTGCTGTTGCCGGCGACTTCTAGCGCGGAGACCTTCTGGCCACTGAACTGATTATTGGAACCGGCGATTGCGACCTTGTCGGCATATTCCACGTATACCTGGGCATTGCTGGCAGAAATCTCTACCTCGGAGCAATGCCCGCTGAGCAACACGACGCTGCCATCGGCAGCCACGTCGACGGGACCATTGTCGCACGACTGTTTTGCTCCGTTCTCCGGTACGTCGATCGAAACTCCGGTGGCGCCAACCTGGATGCCCTTAGAGTCGATGTTGATTCCAGGGGCCTTGATCCCATCCGGGCTAACCTCAATGCCAGGCAGCGACACTCCGTCAGGGCCGATGCTGATGTTCGGGAGCGTGATGCCATCTGGGTTGACCTTGGCTCCACCAACTTCGACGCCGTCGGGACCTACCGTGGCACCGGGCATCTTTATGCCATCTTCTCCGATCGAGATAGTTCCCCCTTGATTTTCGGTAGCGTGACCGCTCTCTGTGTCAGTGGACGGCTTAGATCCAGGAGCTTGGGATTCCGGGGCGGCAGTCGCGCCCGAATCCGCTGGAACAGCTTCCACCTTTCCTCCGCAGGCCGTCAGGCCGAATGAGGCCACGGCCACTGCCAGGATCGAGAGAGATAGACGGATCGTGCTGTTCATTGGTGTTCTCCCTTGGGATTCTTCTAGGTTGTGGCAGCAGCGTACGTCGGCAACGATGCCGCGATAGCGGTCGTCGCAACCTTGCGACAACTGCGACCTCGCGGCCGAAAACTGAATGCCGATGGCGAACGCATCTGAACCGCAGCCGGGCCCGACACGCGTGGAACACGGGCTGGGAACAAGCCCGAGCCAGACAGACGAATGAGCCAACTAACGAGCTAAATCCGCGACCGCGTCCCTTCCCTGTTTAATGCAATCGGCCACACTGATACCTCGATAGGGGCTGCCTGCTAACTTGAATCCGGGTGGGAGTTCTCGCTCAATGGCAGCGATCCGCTGGAGATGCCCCACCTGAGTCTGGGGGTAACCGCTCGACCATTGAAACAGCTCGCTCGCAACAGGCGACGCCGATAGACCAAACAGCCGTTCCAATTCGCCAAGAATAGTGCTCAAGACCTGCGGCTTTGGCGCAAGAGTCAGCTCCGGCTCATTGCGCCCGAAATACGCCCGAACCACCGCATACCCGCCGCGCTGGCGGAAAGTCACGGCATCTACCGAAGCGCGTTCCCGAGTCGGAATCATCAACCCGGTGAGCTTAGCTACGGGCACATCGGAAGGACGGAACACCAGCGAC
>PDSD01000013.1 GCA_002748325.1 Arachnia propionica
GGCCTGCACTTCGAGGGCTGGTCGATCCACCTGCCCAGCCGCGGTTCGCTGACCGAGGCCCAGGCGCTGGCTACTAAAGCGACGAAGCACCTGCCGGGCGAGGTGTGGGTGTCACACCTAACCGTCAGCGACTACCACGCCCTGCGAGACGAGCTGGGCGGCAAGGCCCGGATGCGCGTTGGCACCCGGCTGTGGCTTGGGGCACCGGAGGCGCTCAAGGTCACCGGCACCGTGCTCGACGTGCATCGGGTGCGCCACGGCCAGCGGCTCGGCTACCACCAGATCAAATCGCCGGAGGACGGCTTGCTGATCATCGTCAGCGGCGGCACCTCCCACGGCGTCGCTATGTCGGCCCCGACCACGCAGCGCAGCCTGAAACAACGGCTCAAGACGGTGGCGACCGGGCTACTGGAAGCCCGCGGCCGGGCCCGCTCACCGTTCAGCATCGGCGGCAAAAAGCGCGATTTCATCGAGCCGCCACACATGCACTCCTCGATGCTGTTCATCTCAGGCACCAAAACCAAAGTAGAGGTCGGTGACGAAATCCCCGTCACGGTGCGCTACACCACCACGACCTTCGACCAGGTTCGGTTCCGCTAAGGCGCGGGGTCTGCGCTCAGATCCGCGGAAAAGTCACTCCCATTAGGCCATTAAGCGCTCCAACGACCCGAAATCGCACATTGGCGTGACTTTTCCGCAGGAAAAGCCGCTAAGCCGCTGCCATTTCGGCGGGCTTGGCCGCCGCAGCCAGCTTTCCGCCGAGCGGATCGTCTGCCGGGCGGCGGCGCAGGGCATCTCGCCTAGGCGAAGCAATGTCTAGGAACGATTCCGCCACGATCACCGTAGCCACCGCGATGCGTAACAGCAACGCCAGGTAATACAGGTTGTTGGGCACGGAGTCGTCGTATGTGAGGTGCCCCGACAGCAGCCCCCAGACGGCAGCGAAATATCCCAACTCCACCACCGTCATCGCCGCAAGCTCCCAGCGGTAGGGTCGCGACAGCACCAACGCGAACCACAGCCACAGGCCCAGTTGCGGCGAAAACGACGGGCCTAGCAGGATCGCGGGAATCAGCAGGACGGCGATCATGCTGCCAACCCGGGGCCGACGGCGGCGCAGATACAACACCGTCAAGGCAAGCAGCCAGTAGATCACCAACAGCAGGTAGCCAAGCGGCCCGACGTCGCGGATCTGCACCCCGAAGCCCTGCAACACGAACCACAACGAACCGTAACCGACCGGCGATTCCACGAGACCGCGATAGTAACCAGCCACTAACTCCGGTGCCAGCACCAGCAGCGGCGACTGCACCAGCAGCCAGGAGGCGGCCGCGGACAGCACCACCCGCAGCATCGGCCGCCATCCCGCAGCCAGGCCAGCGGCTGCCGCGACGGCCATTAGCACCGGGATGCTCAACGGCCCGCTGGCGGCGGCCAGCCCGAACATGACTCCCGCAGCGGCCGGTTTGCCTCTGGCGTAGAGCAGCAGGGCAACCGAAGAAACCGCGATCGGCACCAGCTCCCAACTGATCAACCCGCTGGCAAACACCACCGGAGCACCAGCGATCAGGAGCCCGTCCCAAGACCGGTATCGGCCCTGCTTGGAATCCCGCCCCAGCAGCATCGCCGACAACGCCCACACCAAGAACGCCACGAACAGCAGCACCGTGCTAATCGCAAAGTAGGCGTTGGCACCTGCAACCTCGCCGGAGCCGTCCGCCCCTACCGGGTACAGCCACCGGGCCGCCACCATCGCCAACGTCATCAGGGCAGCCACTAGTGGCGGCGCTTTCAACGACCCCTGACTAAACGGCTGCAGCGCCTGCTCGTTTTGCGGCACGTACTGCAGCGGCAGGTCGGAATAGCAAAGCCGAATGTAGGTGTTGACGGGCTCGTCGCCGGTCTGAATGCACGGCACGTGGCGCAGCACCACCAGCAAAAACAGGCCGGTGGCCAGCAAGATCACCCAGGGCCGCGGATCGAACCACACCCCCACCGGGCGCGCATGGCGGCCCATCGGCCCACCAAGCCCAGGCAGCAGTGCATTCTTCACGCCGCCCACTCTAGCGAGGGTGCTAGCCGTAGATGTCCTCGACTGTCTTACGCCGCCGCGGCGGTGGCCGCATGCGGCCGTCGCCCAGCAGATAGGACTGAATCAGGTGGTTCCAACCGCACTCGGTGCACACCTCGACCACGCACACCTTGAACTCGCCAAAGCTGTCTTGCATCTCGATCAGCTCAGTGGTGGCCTTGATCCGGCCGGAGTATTGCCCAAGCTGGTCGCCGAAAACGTAGTTGAGGTTGACCAGCTTGTGTTGGCAAAGCGGGCAGGCCACCTCGCTTGGTTCGCCATGATGATGCGCCGCCCGCAGCAGCAGCGGTTCGGCGTCGCGCGGGTCACCTGAAAAGACGCGCGACGACCGTTGCCACGACTCGAGGGTTGCTCGACGTTGCAGCGAAAAATCGACAACTTGGCGGCGGCTCCACATCAATGCCAGCCTATGCCGACAACAGGTATCTGGTGCTCAAACTGCAAAGACGTGCGTCGCCACTAGCCCGACCTGAAACTGTCGCAGCCGTCTCGCACCACCAGAATCGAGCATCGCTATGGCCTGCGGAGGACTCGAGGCAGGCCGCATCGCGTAGACTGAATCCTCGTGCCGAACTTGTCGCAAAGTCAACGAAACGCCGTCGCGGAGCTGATGAACATCTCGCCGGTCATCGACGACCTCGGGAACCGCTTTCACGATGCCGGCGAGCAGTTGTACCTCGTCGGCGGTTCGGTGCGCGACGCGCTGCTGGGCAGCCTCGGCCACGACCTCGACTTCACCACGTCTGCGACCCCGGATGTCACTCATCGGCTGCTTAGCGAATTCACCCCCAGCACCTGGGATATTGGTCGCGACTTCGGCACCATCGGCGCAATGAAGACCGACGGCGAGGCCAAGTGGCAGATCGAGATCACCACCTTCCGGGCGGATGCCTACGACCCCTCGTCCCGCAAGCCAATCGTCGCCTTCGGCGACAACATCAACGACGACCTGGTGCGCCGCGATTTCACCGTCAACGCAATGGCGGTCAACGTAGTGACAAAGGAATTCGTCGACCCGCATGGCGGCCTAGCCGACCTTGCGGCCCGCGTTCTGCGCACCCCCGCGCCACCCGAGGTGTCGTTCTCAGACGATCCACTGCGAATGATGCGAGCCGCCCGCTTCGCCTCCCGGTTAGGGTTCCGGGTCGCGCCGGAGGTTCGCAACGCCATGAACAAACTGGCTAACCGGATCGAGATCGTCTCCCCAGAACGCATCCAGGCCGAGCTGACCGGCCTCATGCTGACCGACTCGCCGCAGGCCGGGATCGATCTGCTCGTACGCACCGGGGTGGCCGACTACGTGTTGCCGGAGGTAGCCAACCTACGCAAGGTGGTCGACGAACACCGGCGGCACAAGGACGTCTATCAGCACACGCTGATCGTTGTGGCGCAGTCCATCGCCCTGGAAAAGGCCCGCAACCACGAACCGGACCTGGTTGGCCGCCTGGCGGCACTGCTGCACGACATCGGCAAGCCCGCCACCCGTCGCTTCGAAGGCAACCGGGTCACCTTCCACCACCACGATGTCGTGGGCGCCAAGCTCACCAAGAAGCGGCTGCGGGCGCTTGCCTACCCGACGGCCGTGGTGAAGTCGGTTGCCAAGCTGGTCGAGCTGCATCTGCGATTCCACGGCTACGCCGAAGCCGAGTGGAGCGATGCTGCGGTGCGCCGCTACGTCCGCGACGCCGGGAACGAACTGGAACGGCTGCACATTCTGACTCGCTCAGATTCCACCACCCGCAACCAGGCAAAAGCCACCCGGCTGCGCCGAGCCTACGAAGAGCTGGAATGGCGCATCGACGAACTCGCGCAGCAAGAAGAACTAAAGGCGATCCGGCCCGATCTCGACGGCGAGCAGATCATGGAAACCCTCGGCATCAGCCCCGGCCCGGCGGTCGGGCGCGCCTACCGCTTCCTGCTGGAGCATCGCATCGAGCATGGCCCCAGTGAGGAGGCAGCCGCCAAGGAACTACTGCTGAAGTGGTGGCAGGATAATCAGTAGCGAAACTTATGCCCATAGCTGGCGGACCACTGCAGCAGAGCCCGACAACTCACCTACGATAGGTGCTGTGAAACGCGCATGGAGCTGGCTGCTGGCGGTACTGCTGCTGCCGCTGTTGTGGTTCGCCCCACCCGCGTGGGCAGATACCGACGAATGCCTGGACATCGAGATCGCCGGACTGAGTCCCGCCATGATCGATCCCACCCAGCCCGATCAGCGGATCACACTGGTGGGAAGCGTCACGAACTCCTGTGCGGTTGGCGTCAACTACGCTGCGGTGAACTTTTGGGTTGACCAGGCCCCAATTCAATCGCCCAGCGAGTTGTCGCGCGCACTCGACGATTCCGGCAACGCCTCTCCAGGGACTCGGCTTCCGCCGTACACCGAGGAAAGCGGGCATGCGTTCGTCCTCAGCCAACAAGAGCCGCTGGCACCTGGCCAACGCAAGAACTTTGCCGTCCATGCCAAGGTTGGCGAACTAGAACTGTCGACCCAACGCGCCGCATATTTCGTCGGCGTCCACGTCCGCGGCATGCCAGCTGATTCCGAGGCCACCACGTTGGGTCGAGCAAAAGTGCTGCTAGCCAGCTCGACCGAACTGGTGCCGGTCAGCGTGGCGGTAAAACTTGCTCATCGGCCGACCCAACAGCCCACCGGTGAGTTCCTTGACTCGTCGCTGAACGCCGAACTAGAAGCTGAGCTATTCGAGTTGTTGGAGCTGACCCGCCAGCCTGGTGTCGCGGCGCTGGTGGATCCGCTGCTGGTCGACGAACTAACCGCCCTTAGCGAGGAACACGACCTGGGCCGGGAACACCATGCCGGTCATCCAGCGGCCAAAGAGTTCCTGACGCAGCTTAGGAAGTTGTTGGCCGAAGGACGCCTGTGGCGACTTCCCTACGCTGATCCTGATCTGGCGGCCGCCTATCAAAGCGGCGATATGGATCAGGTGCTTAAGCTGAGCGAGCGGCTGAGCGCCAAGTCTGCAATCGCCGAGGCTCCGCTGGCTATCGACCTGAAAGACGCGGCCACCAGCGATCTTGTTGCCGCCCTGGTCGAGCACAATGTGACGGCCGTGTTCGCCAAGAACGTCGCCAGTGGGCACGTCCGCGACATCCCCGTCTACGGTGACGTGTCTCTTGCGCTGCGCGACATCCCCAAGAGTGACGGCACTGCCGCGCAACGCGAGGGCCGCTTGCTGGCCGAGGATCTCGTCACCGCCACGCCTCGGGTGACGCTGCTGCGCAGCCCCCGAGAGCTAGTGTTGCCGCAGTTCCACACCTACCAACCGCCGCAAGCACCGGCTGCCGAAGCGACTTTCCTGCCGCCCGCCGAGCCCCAGGAGTACCGGGAGCTTGCAGAGCAGATTGATGCCGCGATCCGCCGGGCGGGTTTCGTGCAGGACTTGATTGGCCTGGACGCTAGCGAGCAGGTGTCGATAGCGAGCGCGCGTGCCCGCTCATCCCACTTTAAGTCCGAAGCCGAGGCAATGCGGTACTTCGCTAACAGCCCGGCCACCCAAATTGATGCCAACAAGGTGCAGCTCAGCACAGCCGGGCAGTTCGTCATGGGCTCGAACACCAACAACTTCCCCATCACGATCAGCAACGGCCTCGACTACCCGATCACAGTGCGAGCACAGTTCCAAAGCGAGGTGCCCCAGCGGATCTGGGTACCAGCGACCAACCTGGTGACGTTGGAGCCAGGCGAGCGAAAAACCCTTAACATCAGCCCGGAAGCCGCCAGCAACAGCGTCGTCAGAGTCGCTGCTCAGCTGGAAACAAGAGGCGGGCTGCAGGTGGGGCAACCAACCACCATTGAAATAACAGCCACCTCGTTCGGGCGCGTCGGCTGGATCATCATCATCATCTCCGGTGCAGTAGTACTAGGAGGAACCTTCTTGCGAATCAGGTCGATTCAGCGGGATCGGGGCAGGAAATACCAGTGAGCAACAACGCAGTTAGCAGCACTCGTCGACTCGTCTCTGCCAGCGCCGTAATGGCGGCAGGAACCTTAGTATCGCGCACGCTCGGGCTGATCCGGGTAATGCTAATCGCTTTCATTCTCGGCAACGGCACCCGACAAGCTGACATGTTGTCGCTGGCCACCACCATCCCCAACTCGCTTTACATTCTGTTCGCGGGCGGTGCTCTGAACACTGTGCTGGTGCCGCAGATCGTGCGGGCCGCCAAGGACGACGCCGACGGCGGCGAGGCCTACATCAACCGGATCATGACGGCTTTCCTGGGCATCGTGGCGTTGGTGGCAATGATCGCCACGCTGGCCGCCCCGCTGATCACCATGCTGTATTCCTCGGGCGGCTGGCGAGAGCCCGAATTGGCCGCGCAATACACGTCGCTGATCGCGCTGACTTATCTGACGCTGCCGCAGATATTCTTCTACGGGGCTTTCTTCCTACTCGCACAGGTACTAAACGCCCGCGAAAAGTTCGGGCCGATGATGTGGGCGCCGATCGCGAACAACGTCATTTCGATCTTGGTGCTGAGCACCTACCTGGTGGTCTGGGGCAACCGCGAGGACCACGCAACCGCGTTTACCGCGGGGCAGGTCTGGCTGCTTGGGCTTGGCTCGACGCTGGGCATCGCCTGCCAGCTGCTGGTACTGCTGCCGTTCCTGAAGAAGGTCGGTTTCAAGTTCCGGCCGCGCTTCGACCTGCGGGGCACCGGGCTGGGTAAGACGTTCTCGTTGGCCAAGTGGACCATCGGCTTCGTCTTAATCAACCAGATCGCCCTGATAATCATCCAGCGGCTCGCCACCTCGGCGACGGCGACGGG
>PDSD01000099.1 GCA_002748325.1 Arachnia propionica
CGGTATGTATCCGCCGATGCACGCGGATGCCGAGTATTCGGAATCCGGCGAAATCACGAAGCCGGGGGTTGACTATTACGTCAAGCCGATGAACTGCCCAATGCACAACCTGATCTATTCGTCCAAGGGCCGTTCATATCGGGAGCTGCCGCTGCGGCTGTTCGAGTTCGGCACCGTATACCGCAACGAAAAGTCGGGCGTGGTGCATGGCATCACCCGGTCTCGCGGCTTCTCCCAAGACGATGCGCACATCTACTGCACCAGGGAGCAACTAAAGGATGAGCTGACCAAGCTGCTCAAGTTCGTGCTAGATCTGCTGGCTGACTACGGGCTGAGCGATTTCTATCTTGAGCTATCGACCAAGAATCCCGAGAAGTGCATGGGGGATGACCAGGTGTGGGAGGAGGCCACCCAAACCCTGGCAGAGGTCGGCAAGGAATCCGGGCTGGAACTCGTGCCAGATCCGGGCGGCGCGGCCTTCTACGGGCCCAAGATCTCGGTGCAAGCCAAGGACGCGGCCGGCCGCACCTGGCAGATGTCGACCATTCAGCTCGACTTCAACCTGCCCGAGCGTTTCGATCTCGAATACCAGGATGCCGACGGCAGCAGGAAGCGTCCGGTGATGATTCACCGGGCACTGTTCGGCTCAATCGAACGATTCTTCGGGGTGCTGGTCGAACACTACGCAGGAGCTTTCCCCGTTTGGCTCGCACCCACCCAGGTGCTTGGCATCCCAGTGGCTGCGGAGTTCGCCGACTACCTGGATGAGGTGGGTGCTCGGCTGCGTGAATTCGACATTCGAGTCGAGGTCGACCGGTCTGATGACCGGTTCGGCAAGAAGATTCGAAATGCTCAGAAGCAGAAGGTTCCATTCATGCTGATTGCCGGCGGAAACGATAGGGATTCAGGCGCAGTCTCGTTCCGGTTCCGGGATGGCTCGCAGGCGAACGGGGTTCCCATGGCCGATGCGGTTGCCTACATCGTCGCGACGGCTCAGTCTCGGGACAATACAGATCCCACGGTCGAGCATTTCGAGGCGCATCATGGCTGATAGCCAAGATGGCTACGCCGGCTGTCCTGACCCCTTCGAACGGCTATGGACGCCGCACCGCATGGTGTATATCAAGGGCGAAAACAAGCCCACTGCCGGTGGAAACTGGTGCCCGTTCTGCGCCGCACCTGGCAAATCGGATTCCGAGGGACTGATCGTGGCGCGTGGAGACACATGCTACGTGGTGCTGAACCTGTACCCGTATTCACCGGGACACCTGTTGGTCTGCCCGTACCGCCACGTCGCGGATTTTGCTGATCTTACCGAAGACGAAACCTGCGAAATTGCGCAACTGACCAAG
>PDSD01000102.1 GCA_002748325.1 Arachnia propionica
GTTTCGCGCTCATGCCAGTCGGCCATGGGGTAGGTTGCCACAACGCTGGGCACGTGCGGTTGTTCCTCAGGGCACGCCACTTCGAGGCGTAGTCGCCGGTTGTGGGTCATCGATAGCAGGTGGTAGACGACGTGCAGTTCGGCGCCGGCCTGTTCGGGGTAGTGGACGCCCGAAACGCTGACGCAGGTTTCGAATCGCAGATGGGCATCGTCCCGCAGGGTTTTCACTGCATCGAGCAGGTGTTCGGCCCGCAGGTGAATTGTCATCTCGTCGCGATCAATGACGACCATGTCGTCGGATACACCGTCGACAAGTTCAATCAGCCTGTCGACGACCTCATCAAACCAGCCGCCAAATGGCCTTTGGCTAGGGGTCGGACGATAGATCTCGCGTTCGATTCCGCCGTAGCCGCTGGTGTCGCCGCTGCCGGTCGACCACATGCCTTTGCGCTTGGGCGCAGCCTTCGCGGCCTTAGAGGCAGTCTTTTCTACGGCGTCCGTAGGCTGTGCGGCGTCCTTGGGTTCGGTCATCGCATGAGCCCCTTCATCTCGTGGGTAGCTACTGCGGTGAGCGCGGCCTCTTCCCGTTCAGCGACTTGGGCCTCCATGTGCGGACCCATGGGTAGCTTCGCCACCTGCTCCTGCTTCAGCTTGAAAATGGCGTCGATCAAGGTATCTGGACGCGGTGGGCAGCCGGGCACATAGATGTCGACGGGCACGATGTGGTCGCAGCCCTGAACGATCGCATAGTTGTTGAACATGCCGCCGGTTGAAGCGCAGGCGCCCATCGCAATCACCCACTTGGGGTTTGGCATCTGATCGTAAACCTGGCGGATTACCGGTGCCATCTTCTGGCTGACGCGTCCGGACACGAGCATCAGGTCAGCCTGACGGGGCGATGCGCGAAAGACCTCTTGCCCCCAACGGGCGGAGTCAAACCTGGGCGCAGCAAACGCCATCATTTCGATGGCGCAGCAGGCTAGGCCCATGGTCGCCGGCCAGAAGGACGCTTGGCGTAGCCACCCGAAGACGGCCTCCATGCTGGTTAGCAGAACGCCACTGGGGAGTTTGTCTTCAATACCCATATCTCACTCCCAATCCAAGCCGCCGCGACGCAGCACGTAAAAGTAGGCGATGAACACCGTGATTACGAACAAAACCATCTCGACGACAGCGAATAGTCCCAGCTGATTGAAGCTCACAGCCCAGGGATACAAGAACACAATTTCAATATCGAACACGATGTAAAGCATCGCGGTGATGTAGTACTTAACCGGGAACCTGCCGCCGCCAACCGGCTGCGGGGTGGGTTGGATGCCGCACTCGTAGACGTCGAA
>PDSD01000100.1 GCA_002748325.1 Arachnia propionica
GTTTCCCGTGCCTCGACCTGAGAACGTTCCAAAGCGTCGGCGATGGCCTTCTGGACGCGGCGAGACCGCCACTCGTAAAACAGGGCAGCAATCATCAAGATCGCGCCCGCGACTACCGGGGTTGCCCAAAGCTCCAACCCGAGCTTCAGCATGCGGATTTCGCCCGCAATGCGCATGCCGATACCGATGACGGCTAGAACCGCCGCAAGTACCCCAACTATTTTTACGGCTCTCATACGGCCTTCACCTTCGGATAGAAGCGGTATCCAACGCCTTGGACGGTGTCAATCACATCCAGCCCTTGGGCCCCCAACACCTTGCGTAGTTCTGCCACGCGATGGTCAACTGCGCGAGTCGTAATGGCGAACTCAACACCCCACACCTGTTCCAACAGATGATCCCGAGAGAATGTTTCGCCGTGATGAATCATGAGGTATTCCAACAGCGCTAGCGCCTTGGGCGTCAGCTGAATCGGTTTGCCATCGATCGAAGCGATTTTGGCGAGCCTATCCAGCTTTAACCCGCCGCCAGAGATGGTTGAGGCGTGAGTCAGGGTTTGCCCGACCTTGCCTCGACGCAGTACCGCCCGAATCCGGGCGAGCAACTCTGCGGGATCAAAAGGCTTGTTCAGGTAGTCATCCGCACCCTTCTCCAGCGCAGCGGCTCGAGTGCCGGACTGTCCGACGCCAGTTAGCAACACCACGGGCGTCCAATCGCCTCGCTGTCGCAGATTGGCCAGCACCTCGCGACCGTCCGCCTTTGGCATCAACACGTCCAAGACGATTAGGTCGAGGTCCTTTTGCTTGGCGATCGCCAAAGCTTCAGCCCCATCGGCTGCAGTCAAAGCGGTGTATCCAGTACGCTCTAGCAGCCGGGCCAGATGATCACGGATCATCGGGTCGTCGTCGGCGATGAGAATGGTCGTCATGAGACTGCCCCTGCGGACTGACCTATCGAATGCCTTTGGCTCTGGTGTTTCCCAACGCCGAGTGGACGGTGAGTGAGCCCCCGACCAATCCGCGAATCGGACGGGACTGTCACCGTGAGAGGTGGACCCGGAGGTGGTCATTCCAATGGGTTTCTCCTTAGAAGTATTTGGCTATGCCAGTAGCCTATGACGGATGTTGGGAGGCGATAGCGGTCGTCGCAAGCCTGCGACAAACCCTCTCTGGCTACGCTCGTTAGGCTCCAGGCGTGATCACCCAAGATGATTGGACTGGACGGGCCTAGCCACTGGACGCAGACTGTTGCGGCTTCCCGTACGAGCCGGCAGCGGCTGATGACCCCGCCCGAAGTATTCGGACGAGGTCATCTGGTTCACCTGTGCTCCGGGGCTTGCCGAATGAATCTGTTTCGGGAAACCCAGAGGGTCGAGCCGGGTCAGCTGCCGGAATTTATCGTGTTAAGCGAACCTGAATCATCGATATTGCCGATCGAACCTGCCGCGTAGACATCGTTGTTCTGTCCTGTGATCTGCAACTGTCCGACGTTAGCAGTTACGAGCAACTCATTATTATTACCGGCAATCGCGGCAAGTGAGACATCGCTATTAGTGGCGATTTCGTTTGCGCTCTTAGAGACCTCTAGCTTACCGATTCGCATGCCTGCAACGTCGTTAAGGCTGCTGCGGATGGAAACCTTGTCGGCTGAATCCAGGTAGATGCTGTTGTTTTCGCCAGTGATCGTTACCTCAGTGCAGTTTCCAACTAGATAGAGATCCTGATTGTTCTTGGTAATCGTTATTGGTCCACCCTTGCAGAATCTCTTCTGTGCATCGTCGGGCACCTTGGTTTCGATGCCGTTGTGCCCCAAGGTCACTCCCTCGACGTCGATCTCGACATCGGACACCTCTATTCCGTCCGGCCCGACCGAGGCGCCGGGAATCGCTATCCCACCTGCCCCTACTGTTGCGGCGGGTACTGTGACGCCGTCTTTGCCGACTGAGACGCCGTCGTCAGCGGCCTTGTCTGTTTCGTTGGACGTTTGGTCTTCTGGTCGTTGGGATGGTGCGCTGCCTTGGGTGTTGGCGGGGGTTTCGGAGGCCGGGGCGGCTGTTGCCCCGGAGTCTGCGGGGGCGGCTTGTAGTTCTGCGCCGCATGCGGTGAGGCTGAGTGACGCCACTGCCACTGCGAGACATGAGAGC